>CAUCWU010000167.1 GCA_958446555.1 uncultured Lachnospiraceae bacterium
TGATACAGCTGCCACTGACTCTGCAATCTCGTTTACTGGATAAGCATCAATCTCCCAGCCAAACTTTAACTGAGCCTCTACCTTATCACCCTCTGTTACTGCAACATTTCTCATATTATCAGCAACACGCATAACACGGATATGACTGCTCTCTACAACACCAATTGCTGTGCGCATCCAGCTTCCAATCTTCTTCTGAAGCTTCTCGTCAGACCAGTGACCAACTACAACCTTACGCTCAATGCCCATACGTGTTACCATATGACCAAACTCTCTGTCACCATGTGCTGACTGATTCTCATTCATGAAATCCATATCGATTGTGTCATATGGAATTTCCATGTTAAACTGAGTATGAAGATGAAGCAATGGCTTTCTGTACTCCTGAAGACCAAGAATCCAAGACTTTGCAGGAGAGAATGTGTGCATCCAAACGATCACACCTGCACACTCCTCGTCGATATTAGCCTCGTTGAAGGTGCGACGAATCAGCTCGTTTGTGATTAAGGTTGGCTTCCAAACAACCTCGAATGGAAGATTTCCAGACTCATTTAACTTCTCTACAATAATCTTGGAATGCTCTGCTACCTTCTGCAGGCACTCGTCACCATACAGATCCTGAGATCCGGTGCAAAACCAAAACTTATAATTTTTTCCTGTTTTCACTTTCGTAACCTTTCCTTCCTATATTATGTATTGTATACTTACGAATTGCTCTGCCCATGTAACTTTTGATCCTAGTATTCAAAGATCGGGCGTCCGTTTTCGTCGTACTGCACCTTTAACAGATGAGCATGACGATTTGGATCATACAACGGATCCTTTGTCTTGATGCCATCATATGTTCTTGCATGGTAGACCATGATATCATTGCCATCTTCATCAGTTGTAAAGCTGTTGTGTCCTGGTCCATACAGACCCTTTTCTGGATCTGTTTCCAATACTGGCATACGCTCCTTTGTCCAGGAAGCCGGATCCAAAAGATCTGCATTTTCATCGGCGCTTAAAAGGCCAACACAATAGCACGAGCCTGTTCCGCTGGCAGAAAATGTAAGCCAGATCTTTCCATTATGCTTTAACACTGCCGGTCCCTCATTTACCCAAAACAAAATGCGCTCCCAATCATAATCTGGCGTTGTAATCATCTCCATTACAGTTGCTAACTTATTTGGTGCTGCCATTTTTGCAATATAAAGATTGGAAATGTTGGATGCCTTCTGGGCCCAAACATAATAATAATCACCCTTGTGCTCAAAGATTGTTGCATCCAGTGAAAAATCTGTAAAGGAAAATGGATCATCATCACAGCCCTTCATAGGACCAAGCTCGCTCCACTCACCTATCATCGGATCACCATCGCACTCAAGTACATATGGACGAATCTTCCACACATCCTCTGCCTCACCTGCTGCAAAATAAATATACCATTTTCCATAGACAAAATGAAGCTCTGGCGCCCAGATATGGCAGCTCATAAGACCATGCTCATGCTTTACCCAAATCTGACGCTCCTTTGCATCCTTTAAGCCATTTAAAGTCTTGCTGCTTCGAAGCAGAATACGGTCATAGGCCGGGTATGATGCAGTAAAATAATAGGTGCCATCGGCAGCCTTGCACACAAATGGATCAGCACGCTGCTCAATGAAAGGTTCATTGTACTCGGTGATAGGTCCATTTTTTTCAAGTGACTGCCAGTTTGTTTTCTCATCCATTACTGATACCCCCGCTTTGGCTTATTCTACAGTTACAGTAAGATGAAGAACACTGCACTTTGGAAGTGTAAGCTTAAGTCCATCATCTGTCAGCTTAACATCATCAAATGACGTACACTTTACCTGATCTGGGTTGTCAAAGGTATTATGCTCATGCATCTCACCTGTCAAAATCATACCGGAAACATCCACAGCCTTGCCGCTATCTAAAATGACATCAATCGGATAATCCTCAGTGACAGACTCATTTGTCAGTGTGATATGCATCTTTCCATCCTTGCCCATGGACACAGACTCTGTCATGTTAGGTGCCTGATGACCCTCTGGTCCAACCATTGCTGTCTCAAGTGTACTGTCAAGAAGCTCAGCATCCTGATGAGCCTGATACAGATAAAATACAAACCAGGTCGGTGTCTTAATCATACGCTCGCCATCTGTGAGAATTACAGACTGAAGTACATTAACCATCTGTGCGATATTTGCCATCTTAACGCGGTCACAATGCTTATTGAAGATATTTAAGTTAATTCCTGCAACAAGTGCATCACGCATTGTATTCTGCTGATATAAGAAACCTGGGTTTGTGCCTGGCTCTACATCAAACCAACATCCCCACTCATCAACGATCATGCCGACCTTCTTCTCTGGGTCATACTTATCCATGATTGCACCATGGCGAGTCACAAGTTCCTCCATGTAATATGTACGCTTCATTGTTTCATACCACTCGGTCTCAGTGAAGTCTGTTGCACTTCCCTTATGCTCCCATCCGCCTGGATGCGTATAATAATGAAGTGACAAACCATCCATTGCACCGTGTGCTTCCTTTGCCATACGGCGATTGGTTGTCTCAAGCACCTTCTCAGTCCACTCGTAGTCGTCTACATTGGCACCACAAGCAATCTTGCTGATCGGTGCTGCATTGTTATAATTTCTCACATAGGTCTGATAACGGCGATATGCCATACCATACTGCTCTGGAAGCATGTTTCCACCGCAGCCCCAGTTTTCATTGCCGACACCAAAATAGTCAACCTTCCACGGCTTTTCATGACCGTTCTTTGCACGAAGGTCTGCCATTGGTGATACACCATCAAATGTCATATATTCAACCCATTCAGACATTTCCTGAACAGTTCCGCTTCCCACATTTCCGTTGATGTAGGTCTTGCATCCAAGCTGACGGCACAGTTCCATAAACTCATGAGTACCAAAGCTGTTGTCCTCAACAACACCGCCCCAGTGGGTATTGATCATCTTCTTTCTGCTTTCCTTCGGGCCAATACCGTCCTTCCAGTGATATTCATCGGCAAAGCAGCCACCCGGCCAACGAAGAACTGGAACATGAATCTCCTTTAATGCCTCAACGACATCATTTCTCATACCGTTTGTGTTCGGAATCGGAGAATTTTCTCCTACATAAAGGCCTTCATAGATGCAGCGTCCCAGATGTTCAGAAAAATGTCCCTGAATCTCCGGATTGATATGTCCTTTGATCACGTCTGGGCGAATATGTAATTTTGCCATAACAAACCTCCTTGGAATTTAATTTGTTATTTCAATTTTACAACTTGTACCCTCGTATTGACAAGTTGTTTCTTTACAAAATGCCTTCTTGATAGTCAGCTTTTTTCACCCATATGTAAAATTACAGACTTCTAACATTATAATTTCAAAAAGGGGCTGTGAAAAAACGCAGTCTATAAAAAAAGAGAACTAGGGACTCAAAAATGAATCCCTAGTTCGCTTTCTGTGGTAGCATAGAAAAGCAAATTTTCCCAATTACAGGTTTGCTCTAATTTCCTTCGGGCGGAAACCTCCCTCTGCAAGTGCAGCGATGATTTCTTTCTTGTGGCTCTCACCAAAGCTCTCCATTGTGATCTTTAACTCAACTGCTGCGCTTCTGTTGGTTGTGATGAACTGATTGTGGTCAAGCTTAATGATATTTCCCTTTACACCTGCGATTAAGGATGCAACCTTTGCCAATTCACCCGGCTTGTCCGGAAGCAGACAGGATACGGAGAAGATTCTTCCTCTCTGGATCAGGCCGTGCTGTACGACTGAGGACATTGTGATGACATCCATATTACCGCCACTTAAGATGGAAACGATCTTCTTATTCTTTACATTCAGATGCTTTAATGCAGCAACTGTTAAAAGACCAGAGTTTTCAACAATCATCTTATGGTTTTCGATCATATCAAGGAATGCACCGATCAGCTCCTCATCCGGAACAGTGATGATCTCATCGACATTTGCTTTGATGTACGGGAACAGCTTATCGCCAGGTGTGCGCACTGCTGTACCATCGGCAATGGTGCTGACACTTGGAAGGCTTACGATATGGTCTGCCTTTAAGGATTCCTGCATACAATTTGCACCTTCTGGCTCAACACCAATGACCTGAATCTTTGGATTTAACATCTTTGCAAGTGTGGAGACACCAGTACACAGTCCACCGCCACCGATTGGGCAAAGGATATAGTCAACTGTTGGAAGCTCTTTGATGATCTCCATTGCGATACTTCCCTGTCCACAGGCAACATCCAGATCGTTGAAGGCGTGGATGAAGGTATAGCCATTCTCCTCTGCCAACTTCATTGCATGCTCACATGCGTCATCGTACACATCTCCGTACAGAACAACCTCTGCGCCATAGCTCTTGGTGCGGTTGATCTTAATTAATGGTGTGCTCGTCGGCATAACGATGACTGCCTTTGCGTGATACAGCTTTGCTGCATAGGCAACACCCTGTGCATGGTTTCCTGCTGATGCGGTGATGATTCCCTTTGCACGCTCCTCCTCGCTTAATGTAGAAATCTTATAATAAGCACCTCTTACCTTGTAAGCGCCGGTGTACTGCATATTCTCTGGCTTGAAATAGACCTTATTTCCAGTCTGGTTTGAGAAATACTCGCTGTACTTTAATTTTGTCTCCAGTGTGACGCGGCTGACGATCTCACTGGCTTCCTCAAATTTCTCTAATGTTAATTCTTCCATTTGTTATGCCTTTCTTTTTTATTTCGTAATTATTGCTCAGAACCGGTATCTTTTCGGTCAAACAAAGCGGTGACAAACTGCTCAGAGTTAAACTTTTGCAGATCGTCAATTCGCTCGCCGACACCGATATATTTTACCGGAATTCCAAGCTCGGACTGGATCGCCACTGCGATTCCACCCTTTGCGGTTCCGTCCATTTTGGTTAAGATGATGCCGTTGATATCGGCTACCTCCATGAACTGTTTTGCCTGTGAAAGCGCATTCTGACCAGTCGTTCCATCGAGAACCAAAAGAGTTTCGCGGTAAGCCTCTGGATACTCCTTGTCGATGATTCTATTGATCTTTTTTAACTCTTCCATCAGATTCTTTTTATTATGAAGACGACCGGCTGTGTCGCAGATTAGTACATCTGTATTTCTAGCCTTTGCTGCCTGAATTGCATCAAAGATAACAGCGGCCGGGTCGGAACCTTCCTTATGAGAGATAACGCCAACATTGGCTCTCTTTCCCCATTCCTCTAGCTGGTCAATCGCTGCTGCACGGAATGTATCAGCTGCTGCTAAAAGAACACTGTTTCCCTCTGCCTTTAACTGGTCAGCCAATTTTCCGATTGATGTTGTCTTTCCAACACCATTGACACCGATGACAAGCACAACTGATTTTCTGTGCTCAAATTCATAGGCATTCTCGCCCAAATCCATCTGACGGCGAATGCTGTCGATTAAAACCTCTTTACACTCCTGAGGCTCCTTCAAATGAAGCTCTTTTACTTTCTGCTTCATATCAGTCAAAATCTTTTCAGTCGCATCCACACCCAAATCGCCCATAATCAGGATTTCCTCGATCTCCTCATAGAAATCGTCGTCAATATCAGTGAAGCCTCTGAAAACAGAATCGATTCCGGAGACGATGCTGTTTCTTGTCTTTGTAAGACCTTCCTTTAAACGGGCAAAAAATCCTTTTTTCTTTTCTTCCATAGTCCACCTCGTTATTCCAGTATTTATTTATCTAGATCCTTTTCGATCAGGTTTACGCTGACCAGAGTGGATACACCCTTCTCCTGCATTGTGATTCCATACAGTCGGTCGGCTGATGTCATTGTGCCACGGCGGTGGGTGATGACGATAAACTGCGTGTTTGCGGTCAGCTTATGCAAATAGTTTGCAAAGCGT
>CAUCWU010000168.1 GCA_958446555.1 uncultured Lachnospiraceae bacterium
TAGACACAAAAATTTATTTTTGTCAATATATTCAATTACATAATGCTTTCTCCTTAAAAAGATTCGGCCTGCTTTCGCAGACCGACCCAAAAAGTGTGTGTCAAATATGGGAAAACAGTTCGTTCCTTCTTATTCTGCGCTTTGAGAGGAAGCCTCTTCATAAGAAGCAATGCTAGTGTAGTACAGCGAAGCAATATTGGTTACAACATCGCGAAGGGAAGTCGCGCTCTCCGGTGCTGAAAATTCAACAAATTCACCCTCTGTCATAGAACCGATACCCATCTGAACGCCAAATGTCATCTCGTCTGCTGTTGTTCCCTGTAAATCGAGAAGAACTGCTGTGACGCCTTCGTTAGAATCAAGTGACAAAACACCGTCAAAAGAAACTGCCTCTAATGCTGTTGATACCATCTCTGTCAGAGATGCATCTGTAGATACCTCTGTCTCTGCACCGACCTGATCCTCAAATGATGCAAATACAGATGTTAACAGTTCCGATACCAGTGCCAAACTATCTGCCTCAGAAAGATTCGAGTCTGCTGCCTGGAAGCCTTCTGCCGCTGCCATCATATAGTCTGCAATCAAAGCGATTCCTTCAAAATCTTCTTCTGCAGAGGCATCTTCTGTTCCCTCACTAGATGCAATTGCATCTTCAATATTCTGTGTGATTAAAAGAATCGCATCATTATTGATTGTAAACTGAACACCTGTATCGGTTGTAACACTTTCAAGTGAATCCATGCTCTCTACGATCGCATTTGCTATCGTATCATCACTGCTATCACTTCCAGAAGAAGTGGTTGGAATTTGAAGCCAAGACTCGGTGATACCGACCATAGAAAGTAAATCACGAATGCTATCACTGTCATCTGCTGATGTGAAATCCTGATAGAGATTTAATATCTCATCCACATTCAGATACACATCACCACCGCATACACGAAGTACATCATCAAATCCATAGACAACCGGTTCCTCAGTTCCCATCATGGAAGCTGGAAATGTCAATGACACAGAAAGGGAAGAATCTCCACTCTCATTATACACGGTCGTAAGATCTGCTGTCAATTCCTCTCCACCCTGTGTGATTGCAATTGAAACCAAACCACCGTAAATTGTCACGTCTGTTGCTGTCTCATCTGCAAAAATAGCACCGGCAGGGCTCATGGCAAGAATACCACTCATCATAGCTACTGCTGTTTTTTTCAATCTCTTCATAAAAATAGTCCTCCAATCAAGCTTGTGTTCTATGTATTTCTTACTTTATCTTAGATTATACTGGACTTTTTAAGAATGTAAATCATACTAAAGTATGATACCAGGGTCTCAAACTTAAAAGCCGTTCGTGCTTGCACTAAAGGCTTTGAGTTTGAGACCCGCAAAACATGAGGATTTTATTAATTTAAGGCCATTGGGGTCAGACAGCATGATCCAGCAAAGGGCGTGTTTGTTACCGATTTCTGGTCCTATAAGTACATATGTTCTTTCATATCAATGTTTTTTCGAATTTTTGTTCTTTACTTGTTAAATTAAGGTAGAAGCAATCTTCAATTCGGCGCAAAAAAAGCACACCTACTCCGATAAGAGGTGTGCTTTCAGTAATTTTACAACTTCTCTAGAAATGCATACTGGCTCATATACAGTTCCTTATAATAGCCGTCTTTTGCCATCAATTCATCGTGGGTTCCTTTTTCTAGGATATTGCCCTGATCGATGTACATAATGCAGCTCGAGCTCTTGATCGTGGAAAGTCGATGGGCAATGATAAATGAGGTACGCCCTTTTAACAATTCCTGTAGACCCTTCTGCAGTAAAAGCTCTGTCTCTGTGTCGATGCTTGATGTCGCCTCGTCTAGAATCAGAATCTTCGGATCAGCAAGTAGTGCTCTCGCAAAGGAGATTAGCTGTCTTTGTCCTGCTGACAGACGGCTTCCTCTCTCGTTTACCTGCGTCTGATAGCCATCCTCCATGCTCATAATAAAGTCATGGGCGCAGACCGTTTTTGCCGCACGGATGACATCCTCGTCGCTTGCCTCCCGATTTCCGTAACGGATGTTATCCATAATCGTGCCAGAGAAAATAAAGCTATCCTGCATCATGACACCCATCTGCTTTCGAAGAGACTTGATTGTCACGCTATTGATATCAATTCCATCGATTAAAATTTTTCCGGAATCAATGTTGTAAAAACGGCTGATCAAATTTACGATTGTAGATTTTCCTGCTCCGGTTGGACCAACAATTGCAAAGCTGTCTCCGACATTTGCTTTAAAGTTGACATCATTTAAGATGCGAACACCCGGCTCATAGGAAAATACGACATGTTGAAATTCAACTTCACCTTTGATTGGCGGCATCTCCACTGCCCCTGGTGCATCCTTTACGTTAACTGGCTCGTCGATTGTCTCAAAAATACGCTCCAGATAGGAGATTGCTGTCAACAGTGAATTATAGAAGGAAGCCAGTGTATTGATCGGATTCCAGAACTGACTGATATAGGTGGTAAGAGCCGTCAGTGCACCGACACTGATGATATCGCTTCCGCCCATAATCCAGTGGATGCCTACCCAGTAGACAGCTGCTGTCGCAACAATTGAGATAAACTGAACCGTCGGACCAATCATGAAATTGTATTTGATCACGCTCATCCAAGCCTTTCGGTAACTGCCACTCAGGTTATTGAAGATACCCAAGTTTTTCTCTTCTCGGACAAAGGCCTGTGTGACGCGCACACCGTTGATACTCTCTGCAATGTAGGCATTTAAATTGGACTGCTTATTGCTTGCAAGCTGCCAGCCACGTCTTTGCTTTTTCTTGACAAACAAAACAATTGCAAGCAGAATTGGAAGTCCGCACATACAAATCAAAGTCAGCGGAACACTGTAGTAAAACATAAATCCTAAGATAAAAAACAAAGAGCAGCAGTCGGTGATTGTGTTGACAATACCGTTTGACAAAAGATCACTGATATTGTTGACATAATTGACAATACGCACTTGAATTTTTCCGTGTGGTCGGCTGTCATAGTAGGAAAACGGCAGTTCCTCAAGATGGACAAACAGTTCTCGTCTCAGCTCATGGATGATACCCTGTCCAATCTGTGAAGTCCATTTGATTTTGATGCGAAGAATATAGGCTGTCACTAGGATGATAATTGCCGCAAGCGCTGCCATCAAAAGAATTCCTTTTTTGTCTTTGTTTGGAATATAAATGTCCATGACACGCTGCATCAAAACTGGGATCACCATTCCAAGTGCAGAGGAAAACAGCATCAGTAAAATTGTCAGAATCAACTTTTTGCGATAGCGTCCGACATAGCCAAACAGACGCTTAATCTGCTTCATATCAAATTTGGTTTCGAGTGTCTCATCCACGTCATACTTATTGCGTGCCATTATGCCTCACCCCTTCCCTTTTCTGCGCGAACCTGCTTAAAGCGATCAAACTCACCATACTGATGATGAAATACCGTGTAATAATATCCTTTCTTTGCAAGTAACTCTTCGTGATTTCCTCTCTCTACCAGACGACCATTATCCAAAACGAGAATCTGGTCTGCATGGATAATGGAAGAAATTCGATGTGCAATGATAAAGACGGTTCGATCATCCGAGATCCTCTTTAGCTCATTTTGAATCAAGCTTTCTGTCTCCATATCAATTGCAGAGGTGGTATCATCCAAAATGACGATTGACGGATCTTTTAAGATTGCACGGGCAAGAGAAATTCTCTGCTTTTGTCCACCTGACAAGCCCACTCCTCTCTCTCCGATGATCGTATCGTATCCTTCTGGCATCTCCTTTATAAATTCATCTGCATTTGCAATCTTTGCAGCTGCCTCCACCTGCTCAAATGTGCAGTCTGGATTTCCGTAGGCGATATTTCACTCAATCGTATCAGAGAACAAAAAGACATCCTGCATCGCAATTCCAATATTTCCGCGAAGCGTCTGAAGGCTTAGGTTTCGCACATCAATGTCATCGACAAGCACACGGCCCTGATTGACATCATAGAAACGGCAAATTAGATTAACAAGAGAGGATTTTCCAGAACCAGTCGCACCGATAATGCCAACTGTCTGCCCCGGCTCTACATGAAAACTGATATCCTTTAACACCGTGTCATCATTTGTATAATAGTTGACATGGTCAAAGGTCACACTTCCCTTCAGCTTTCCTTTCTCCACAATATGATCCGGCTGCTTGATATCTGGCTCAGTTGTGTAAACCTTGTAGATCTTTTCAATCGCGGTTAAGAAGCGCTGCAAATCGTTGATGATCCATCCGGCCTGACGAAGCGGGCTGTTTAACATCCACAGATATCCATTGACCGTTACCATGTTTCCGATTGTCATCTCGCCATCAATTACCATGAAACCGCCCATGATCATCAAAATGATTGTCAGGCACTGGGAAAGCACCTCAAACATAGGAATATATTTCATCCAAATCGAGGATGCATTTAACTGGGCATCGCGGTAGTTGTCATTCTCGCGATCAAACTTTTCTAGCTCATAGTCTTCCTTTGCAAATGCCTTTACCACTCGATTTCCTGCAATCGTCTCCTGGGCAAATGCATTTAAACTTGAAAAGCAGTCACGCACACGGTCAAATGCCGGCTTGATGTGACTTCTCTGACTCAGCGTGACAACGAGTGTAAATGGAAGCACAACGAGCATACATACAGCCATCTTGACATTTACCGAAAAGATCATGATAAGTGCCATCAAAAATACCAATATGTTCTCAAAGCCAAAATAAATGACATGAGAAACCATATGGCGCACCGCATCCATATCTCCAGTCTGTCTCGACATCAGATCACCAGTGCGGTTTTTGTTGAAGAAGTTAAAGTCCTCTTTCATCAGCTTGCGATATGCCTCTTCTCTCATATCGTAAACAAGTCCCTGGCTGGATGACTCGAAGCACATCAAAAATGTGAATCGAAGCAGTGAGCGCACAAGCGTCACACCAATCATGATAAGCAGCAAAATTCCTAACTTTTCATACTGCTGCCCCTCAATGACATCATCCACGATCATACCAGAAATCTGTGGATTGATTAACACCAAAAGTGTTGTGACAAATACCAAAATCAATCCAACGATCATTCTTACGCGGTACTTTTTTAGAAACGATAAAAACCAGCGTATTGGTCCCATTTTTTCCCTCCTCCTTTTCAAAATGGTGACGTTTTCCTTCGTGAATCAACTGCTATGTTACTCCAATCACAAAAAAATAAAATGTACTTTTCTCGCAAAGTGATGTATAATAGTTGAATCAGCATTTTACGTATTTTTTACTTTTTCAAGGAGGCTTTTTACTGTGTGTGATACATACGACATTACCTATTCTGATCTAAATCCTACTTTATATTTTGCCGGTAAACGCACGGTGACCGAATCGAATTCCCCACATACACACGATGCACCTGAGCTCTTTATCGTTTTATCTGGTGATCTGGCAATCTGGATTGATGGCACAACACTTCCCCTTATATCTGGCGATATTGTCTGTGTACCACCACGCACACCGCATCACACTGTGATGACTGTCCGTGACAATCCTGCAATCGTATTTTTCACTTCATTTTCCAATTTTCACTTTAAGGGAATGGAGCCAAACTGTCTGGACTTTCCAGATGGATCACCAATTCTTCACACAGACGGACTCGTGCGACAGGATATCACAAATTTATGTCTGCGCATGATCTCAGAGCGCTACAGCAATCAGGTTGGTCAATATTTTATGCAAAAGGCTTATTTAACACAGCTTCTAATGACAATCATCCGTCAGATCATGGCACCACCAAAGCAAAGCTGCTCTCCTGTCACATTTGAGACACACCATAAAACCTATGTCGTCAGTG
>CAUCWU010000169.1 GCA_958446555.1 uncultured Lachnospiraceae bacterium
CTGAGAGGTAATCTCATAAATCTTTCCAAGACTATCCTTCTGATTAACGATCTGTCGCTCAAACGTATGCTTCATTCGGACATTGCTATCGTTGATATCTGACATATCTCCGAGCTGTCCATTCAAGTATTGGATCTGATCCTCATCCTGATTTCGGATATTTTTGATCTGATCCTTCATATATCCGACTACCATACCGACAATAAATAGCTGAGCCATCCAAACATACGTATTATAATCAAGCAATACCTCAAATCCAGTCTTATCATACATCTGTCTAAAGCAATAACCGGCTGTTGCTAAAAGTGCCGAAAAAATCGCCTGCTGTTGTCCATATACAATTGCAAATAATAACACATAAAGCAAATAAAAATCCAGTTTACTAAAATACTGGCTGGAAACTGCTCTATTATTCAACATAAAGAATGGAATAAAACAGACCAAATTCTCCAGATACGGCACAAGCAACCAGAAAATTTGACAGATACTTCTCCACAGATGATTTCCCAAACCTGCCCCGCTATCCTGCGGATTTAGAAATGAGCTACTGTGCTTTTTCATATATTGCACAGTCTTTTTTACACCTTCTTCATAGGAGACAAATATCTTACGGCCAAATTCCTTTTCAAACCGCTCACCACTTAGCACCATACGATATCCGCTTCCTACCGTGTCGTCAACCACTTCTATGCCACTGCCAGCTGCGTTACTGACCATATGTGCCAATTGCATCTGGCTGATCACACTGCCCGATGAAATATGGTAGATTGAATGCTCCAGTTTTTCTGCTGTTGCAAGCTGATACAAAAACTGAACTGCATCATTTTGGTGAATCATCGAAAACAGATTTCGGCTGCTTGCCGACACTTTATTGTCTCTTAGCATCTCTAATGTCATCTGAAAGCACGGATTATTCTCCATTTTTCCTCTCTTTGGTGTCCCATACAGATGATCCATTCGAACAACAATTGACTGCATTCCTCGTGTATTATAATAGCTTTTACAAATTTCCTCGCCCTGAGCGAGTGCCAACGCTCGAAAGCTCGTCGCAGAAACTGGCTCATCCTCTTTGATATCCTTGACATAAGATCTACCAAAGACCTCCTGTGAAGAAAGATAAAGGAAACGCCCTTTTTTTACTGATAAATATGCAGAAATTACATTCGTCAGATCAGCTGTGAACTGCACTGAAGTTTTTCTTGCATTCTCCCAGTCATACCGCGAATCATAAGCCCCCATAAAAATAACAACATCTGGATTTGCACTTACTAGAATCTCACGGATACTATCGCTATCGTATTCAAAATTGTATTTTTCAAATACCTTTTGATAGGATGTCTGACTATTCTTGCTTCCAGTCAACAGATAAACCCTATGTCCGTCTTTATTTAGCTTATTAATCATGGCATCCATAAAGCGGCCCTCACCGCCTATTAAAAAAGCGATCATAGATCTCTCCTTCCATTATTTTTCCAATAGCCCCATCTGCTCAAATTTTTCTATTACCATATTTACATCCTCTACTACATTCTCCTTTGGCTCATTGTACTCCCTGCTGACCAAATCTGCTAGCTGATCTGCTGTATCTACATCTGGAATATGTTTATAAATATAAGCAGCAATCTCACTTAATGTAATCACCTGATTCATTTGCTCGGCGGTCTCCTTGCAAGGAACCAATACATATTCATCCAATAATTTTCGAAGAACAAAGTTTCCTTTTTGTTTCATTTGCTTTCCTCATCTATTCCTATTTATCATTTTTTGAAGTTGCATTATATCTCAAATGACGACTTTTCTGGAAGGATTTGGTCAAATGATTCCCTTATTTCCCCCTCAATTTTTTCAAAATCAACGTTGCAATTTGCATCATTCAAACACAAAATTTTCTTTTTCTGACTTTTGATTGCCTGTAGCAGTGTTTCATTTTCATTTGAAATTTCATAATAACCATTTAGCTTCTGTATATTTCTAGGAATAAAATCTCCACTTAACTTTTGATATTCCCTAAGAACATACTGACTGATATCACTTTTCTCACGAAATTTATGGCTGCACACTTCATTTAAAAGCTCTGGCTCCATCTTCCAAAGTGTTTCATATGTTTTCTTTTTTAGCGGTGATGGACCATGCACAGTATAAAAACCTGTAAATCTTGGAAATGCAGTCTCCAAAATATTATAGATAAAATACTGTAACGGATATCCAATATGAAAATATGCCTCTGGCTGTTTTTTCATATTTTCTCTCTTGTCAAAATATTTTGCAAGCACCATTGCATTATTTAAATAAATATAAGGCATAACCTGATCATCTGCATTTGCAACGTCTGGCTGGAGCGCTAACATATCCACTGGTTTTCCACCTTTAAAGAACTCCCCTGGTTCTACCTTTTGTAATAAAAATATATCATCATTAAAATATACAAAATGCTCTGAAAGACCAGAAATACGATGGAAATTCCATTCTATCGTATGAGAATTAAATGTTGGAAGAAATGTTTTTGGAATATAATCCTTATGATTCACTATGTGAAGCTTTGGGTTATCCAAATTTAACCACTTCGGCAGATGCCCCCAAGTAACAAAATGAATTTTTCGTACCCATGGTGCAAATTTTTCTACCCCACGAAACCAATATTGCAAATTATCCCAGTCTCTATAGCGTTCTTCTCTAATATCCAATTCAAAAGAATTAGATATCGCATCTCCACTATATAGGCTTTTTTCTTTTCTCCACTCAGGGTCATTTCCATTTACCCATGTTATAACAAAATCTATTGCATTGTTGGTCAAATTTCGCTTTCTTTCAAGCATCCTTTAACTCCTCTCCTGTCGTACCTTCAAGCTTTTATGCCTTCGTCTAGTATATTACCTTTTCTTTCTTAACGCAATTATTCTTTTATGATTTTTTTGTTACCTGTTGCAATTTTCTCAATTTCCCTATTCACGCTTTTTTTGTTTTATGTTATACTAATAGCATTGTTTTACCATTGAAATTTTAATTTTAAATTAGGAGTTTGCTATGAACCATATTGATCAGCTCTACCTTCAAATTATTTATAATACCTGTGTTCAAAATCCTACCGATTTTATAACAATTCAACCAGAGAATGAACAACCACTTACAGAGCTTACAAAGGTGCAATCCACACTCCCGTTTCTTCTTTCCTATATAAAGAATCCCACTATTCTTAATAGCCTAAAACATCAAACAAAACTAATGATGCTAAACTATTACCAGATCGAACAGTTCACACGGCGAATTGCTGATCTCTTTGATGCAAATAATATATCTTATATTCTCCTAAAGGGAATTAGTCTTGCTGCCTTTTATCCAGTTCCTGAATATAGAAAACTAGGAGATGTTGATATTTATATCAATGACAAAGAAATGTTTAATCGTGCTAGTGCTCTTTTGCTTGCAAATGGCTACACAAAGGATGATGAAATAAGTGACCATCATCAAGGCTATCTCTATAAAGTTCCCCAAACAGGGCGCACTATGATCTTAGAACTTCACTACCGAATTGTTGGACTATATCAATATGCCCCTGCCAACAAAATTGTTGATGCTGTTTTTGCGTTCGGCGCTTTTACTCCCATTATACAAAAAGTGAATGATCGAAGCTATCCGGTTCTTCCTCCTACTGAATACACCTTTTATATGATCCACCATATGCTCAAACATTATTTATACAGTGGTTTCGGCATTCGACTACTGTGTGATTTCTCATTTTATTTAGAGCACAATTACACAGATGTTGACTTTGTAAAAATCCATACATGGTGCGAAGAATCAAAAATCTTACACCTATATGAAATCATTTTGGAAACATGCCGCATCTATCTCGGCCTGCCAGAAACGATTGATTCAAAAATTCATTATAACAAAAATGACTGTGAGGCTTTTATCACACAACTGCTAGAGGATGGAGATGTAACCCACAACAATGGTTCAACACTTGTTGGCAGTGGTTCCTATGAAAAAATAAATTTTCTTACATATTTCAAGGAGGGTCATCTTCAGATGCATGTGCGCTTTCCTAAACTTGGTAAATGCCTGCTGCTATGGCCTGCTCTTTGGATGATTACATTTGTCTGTTTTTTGTATAATACCTACACCCTTCGCAACACAACATTAAAAGAAACGCTTCGTTCCTTTAAACAGGACAACCAGCGTTCCAAGCTTCTTCGTATTTTTGACAATACCGATCACTAATAACCAGTCTACCCGCTGTGCTCTTATGCACAACGGGTATAAAATTCAATCTTGCATTACCTTTTTCTCTGCTGTAAAAAGTGGCGAATTTCTTTCAATCTGCCCTCTACGGTTATGCTTTGTATTGGAATAATAAAGCTTCTTATCTTCGTACATTTTCTTATCTGCTTCTGTAAGCAGATCTTCTAGGTTCTCGCAAATTTCCTTCCATACTACACCATAAGAAATATTAACCTGATGTTCCTTTGCATTTTTCTGCAACTGCGAAACAAAATATTCAAATTCTGCCTGTTCTATTTCCGGATAAAGAACTACAAACTCATCTCCGCCAATACGATATGTATGCTCTGGAAAGACTGCAACAATTTGCTGCGCAGCTCTTCGAATATAAGAGTCTCCAGCTTCATGTCCCTGCTCATCATTGACTTTTTTCAATTCGTTGAGATCCATATATATAATCCCAACATTCCTAATTAACTGTCCCTTATTCTGGCCATAACTCTCCAACACAGCCATATAGCGATTGCGATTATACAGATTTGTAAGTGCATCTCGATAGGATAGATACTGTAGCTTCTCCTGCTGTGCCTTTGTGTCTAAGCGATTCATAATGAAAAACTGAATTGAGGAAAGAAATGGAAAATCCCGATAATTTTTTCTTGGGTTATCAACACCAATAAATCCGATAATTTCTCGATTTCTTATAAGCGGTACAGCAAGTAGGCTATTTACATTCTGTGCCTTTAAGCACTCATATGCCCGTTCATCCTCTCTATCCTTCTCTAAATCTAAGTTAGAAATATAAAAGCTTCCCTCTCTTTCAAATTTTTTTATCCACGATGCAATAATTTGAATAGGAACTTCATTAAGATTTTCAATCTCCTTTGAAACACCTTTTGCAGCATATTCATAACTATTGTGTACAATCTGCCGTTCTTCATCAATTTCAAAAATGTATGTGCGATCACTTTTAAAATACTGATTAATTATTTCTAGCAGATGATTAATTGCTTCATCAACATCTTGATTAGATGACAATTCTGTAACGCAATGTATCAATGTTGAACTGCGCTCTAACTCATTTTCCACCTTCGTTTTGTTTTCAAAAGGTTCCCACAATGTATGTAAGTTCCATATAAAGTATGTCATGAGTAAAATAAGAGCCGCTCCTCCCAATACCCACACATTATTCGTATTCACCTGCACTATTCCCTCATAAATAATGCAGACCATCATTGCAATAATACCTAAAATCCAAATAAATTGAATAGTTATCTTCCACACTAGCTTCTTATGCATCTGATCAAGCATCTCATTTTCCATATTGTGTTCTCCTTTTGCTTTTACTGTTGTATCTAGCAATTTTGTTCTGACTTCCACTAGGATTACCCGCTAGGTTTTGCCAGAAAACTCTATAATCTTACATAACTACTATCATTTTACTCTTATTATTGTAAATTCAAATCATACCAAAGTATGATTCTAGCGCATTTTATTTCTTGCACAAAAAAGGAACCCGATCACTCGGATTCCTTCTCTCATACTTTATATTTCACTGTACCTTCAAAACTGCACACAAACTTTTCATCTCAAACCTATTACCATTTCCTA
>CAUCWU010000170.1 GCA_958446555.1 uncultured Lachnospiraceae bacterium
GAAACTCCGCCTATGAGTACGGCAAAGAAGTCACGATCGGTGACAATGTATGGCTCGGCGGCAACACAGTTGTCTGCCCGGGTGTCCATATTGGAAACAATGTTGTCATCGGTGCTGGAAGTGTTGTTACAAAGGATATCCCAGACTGGTCAATCGCTGCCGGAAATCCGTGCAAAGTAATCCGTAAAATCACAGATGCCGACAAGAGACGCCTGTTTCACGACGAAGAAATTGACGATGAGGCATGGGCTGATATTGTGTCGAGGATGGAATTCTAATAGCAAGATAGGCAAGCCACGTGGCTTGCCTATTATTCTTACTTAGAACGTCCTTTTCTCACTGCATTCACTGCCAAACACAAAAGAATCGTTACCACCATATCCGGCAATGTATTTCCGCAGATCAAATCCACACGCATCAACACTCGATATAAAATAAATCCGACAAGCCAAATCGCTAGATTCTGCCAATCAAAAGCGCTGACCGACGGTCTTTTCTTTAATAAGAAGAAATCTGCAATCTGCACTGCAATCATCGGTGCAAAGACGGAACCGATCAGATACAAGAAATTTGTGATATCATCCATTGGATAAACCATTGCGGCAACTGTTCCGATAATCGTCACGACAATTGCTGCATACTTTCCCTTGATCGACGGCACAATTGATTCACTTGAAATACCAGCAGAGTACGCATCCAAAAACGTTGTCGTCACCGTAGAAAATACGACGATCAAAAGTCCGGCAATTCCAAGACCAGCCTTTACCATGATCTGAGCAATATCGCTCTCTCCTGTAAAAATCGCAGCGCCCATACCGATCAGATACATAAAGCAGCTGACAATTCCATAGACAACTGCGCTGACTGCTGTCGCCTTTACTGGTTCCTTTGCCTCTCTGGTATAGTCACTGATTAACGGCAGCCACGATAATGGCATTGCAACTGCAAGCTCCACTGCTGCTCCAAATGACAACGAATCATCGACTGTCTCTGATGCCATATTTCCATTGAAAAATATAATCTTTGCCAAAATTAATGTCAACACAAACAAAGCTGCCATTGCGATTGTATTGATTTTTCCAAGATTGGTAATGCCAACCAAAATCCAGACAACAATCAAAACACCGATGACTAGGCACCAAACCCATTTGCCTGCCTGAAAAATTCCACCTGCTGCAAGTGCACCGTCATAGATCATAATTGCAGTCCAACCGACCAGCTGAAGCACATTCAAAAACGCAAACAACTGTCCACCGCGAAGGCCAAAGCTGTCCTTTACGGTCTCCATCGCACTTTTTCTAAGCTTTCCTCCGATGACACCGGCCAAAAACAGCATTGCGCAGCCAATCAAATGACCAATCAAAATGGCTGCAAGTCCCTTTCCCATGCCAAGAGAAGCAAAATAGGTACCCGTCAAAATCTCTGCAATGGAAACACCGGCACCAAACCAGATCAACCCATTTTCAAATAATGATGTTTTCTTCTGCATGTTTAGTCCTCCGCCTTATCTATCGATTCATTTATAGATTTCTCTGTGGATTCCTTCGCAAATTCAGCTGTAAACTCATTTTGAATTGCAAATCCATGATCCATCGGACCGCTGCCTTTTCCGAGATCTAGCATTGCAGCCAAAGCGCCAGAAATATAGTCTTTTGCGCGCTTTACGGATGTCTCAAGATCATATCCCTTCGCCAAATTTGCCGCAATCGCAGAAGACAACGTGCAACCTGTACCATGTGTATTTGGATTATTGATGCGCTTTCCATAAAACCAACGATACCCACCATTTGCATACAAAAGATCATTTGCATCGTTGACATTGTGTCCACCCTTACACAAAACTGCACAGTGATAGTTTTCAGAAATTTGCTTTGCCGCCTCAATCATCTCCTGTGTCCCTGTAATGGTTCGTCCGGTCAGCACTTCTGCCTCTGGGATATTCGGTGTCAACACATCGGCAAGCGGAAACAGTTCTTTCTTTAATGTCTCAACTGCGTCCTCGCTGATCAGTCTTGCGCCACTTGTCGCGACCATAACAGGATCTACCACAATATTTTTTGCCTGATACTGACGAAGCTTCTTTGCAATCACACAAATCAAGCCGCTCTCAGATACCATGCCAATCTTGACTGCATCTGGATTAATATCCGTAAAAATTGCATCAAGCTCATCTTCCAAAAATTCTGGTGTTGCATTTAAAATAGAGGTTACGCCGGTTGTGTTTTGTGCAGTCAAAGCAGTGATCGCACTCATCGCATAAACGCCATTTGCAATCATTGTTTTGATATCTGCCTGGATACCAGCGCCTCCGCTAGAATCACTTCCAGCGATCGTTAATGCTGTTTTCATATTTTTTCTCCTTTTCAGCGAAACGTTTTCTATAGCGGCCTGAAGTGGTGCTCCCGACAGACCGCATTGTATGATTGTTGTTACCCCCGAACCATCTCTACCACTGCTTCTTTCAGTGACTTGGTTGCTTTTTGGATTTCTTTTTGTCCATAAATTGCACTGATGACTGCGACACCGCAGATTCCGCTTCCAGCCAGTTTTCTCACATTTTCTTTTGTGATTCCACCAATTGCAATCACCGGAATCGAAACAGCCTCGCAAATTGCCTTCAATGTTTCATACGAGACATCCTCAGCATCCTCTTTAGAATTGGTTGGAAATACAGCGCCGACACCAAGATAATCGGCTCCTCTTTTTTCTGCTAGGATTGCCTGCTCAACTGTCTGTGCGGACACGCCAATGATTTTATCTGGTCCAAGCTTTGCTCTCACATCACCTGCTTCCATATCGCTCTGTCCCACATGTACACCGTCTGCATCCATCTCCAGCGCAATTTCCACATTGTCATTAATCACAAAAGGAACGCCATACTTTTTACAAAGCACCTTCAAATCCTTTGCTTCCTCCAAGAAATGCTCCTGATCGAGATGCTTTTCTCGAAGCTGTACAAATGTCACGCCGCCGTCAAGACTTTCCTTCACAACGTCACAAAGTGTGCGCTCGCCCAGCCAGTAGCGGTCTGTCACTGCATATAAGAGCAAATTTTCCTTATTGCACTTCATACTTTGCTCCCTTCTCTAACTGCTCCCCGTCCATGTTGTAAATCGCATCAATAATTCGATTTCTGTATGTAGAATTGCCATCGCCCTCTGCCATGCGGCTGTATCCAATCTCTCCGGCCAGTCCCATTGCGCAGACTGCAGCCGCAGCCGCCTCTAATGGATGGTTTGGATTTGCTGCGACAAATGCAGTCATCATACCTGACAGCTGACAACCAGTTCCAGTAATCTGTCCCATCTCTGGACGACCATTTCGAATCACATAACAAGTCGTTCCATCGCTGACCAGATCAATTGCACCGGTAACTGCAACAATTGCGCCACTCTGTTTTGAAAAATTCTTGACAAAGGCAACCGCATCTTTTAAGTTTTCGTCAGTGACTTTATCGGCAACATCTGCATCCACGCCCTTTGTCGTACCACTGCCAAGCGCGAGTGTCTTAATCTCCGAAATGTTTCCACGAATCACGGCTAACTTCAACTCTTTCATCAAGCCAACTGCTGTATTCGTGCGAAGAGCCGATGCACCTGCTCCAACCGGATCAAGAAGAATCGGGTGATTCAACTCATTTGCCTTTCTTCCTGCCAGATACATCGCCTCGATACTGGATTTGTGCAGGGTTCCGATATTGATATTCAGACTGCTGCAAACTGACGTGATGTGCTCCACATCCTCCGGCTCATCCGACATAATTGGACTTGCTCCACAAGCCAAAATCACATTTGCCACATCATTGACCGTTACATAGTTGGTGATGTTGTGTACCAGTGGTACCGTTTTTCTTACATTGTTAAAACATTCCTTTAGCATATACTCGCTACCTCCATTAAAAAAGAAATGCGGATATGCCTGTAAAAGACATACCCGCATGCTTTTTATATGATAGGAAACTTTGAAGTTTTTCCAAATGAAATCTGACTAATCTGTCTGACCCATTCGTTTTTTCATCGCTCTCATAATCAAAACACGTATATGATATCTCCCTACGTTGGCATTATCCAAATCAGGTTATGGGTCAAGACTCTGTCAGTCTACTCTCAGCCTGAGCACTCGGCAAGCTCCCCGTTGACATCTCCTATTATATTCCTTTGCGATCTGAAAAGCAAGAGCACTCTATTAATTTGCAAAGTTGATTACAACCGGATCAGAAGTAGAGATCTCGTCATATGTGTCTGCATCTGACACAACAACACAAAACTCCAGAGACTCCAGTTCTTCCATTGGGCAATAATCATCAGAGTCCTCATACATGTCAATCACTTCTTTTGTTTTCTTGCCTGCTACGATATCAGCATAAAATCCGGTATAGCACATAAAGCCATTGATTGATTCATCATCATACCCTACATTGATTTTCTTATCTGTGAGATTCTCAATAATGAAATTAATCGTATATCCATCTCCGTACTCATTTTCCTTGAGTCCATTGTATGTAACGATCACAGAATCATCCTGATATACAATATCGCCCTCTACTGTTGCGTCTTCTCCACGTAACGTTTTTAACTCTGCTTTCAGCTCGGCAATCTGCTTTTCCAGCTGTTGA
This sequence comes from uncultured Lachnospiraceae bacterium, assembly GCA_958446555.1. Taxonomy (GTDB): domain Bacteria; phylum Bacillota; class Clostridia; order Lachnospirales; family Lachnospiraceae; genus Anthropogastromicrobium. The sequence goes on from CAUCWU010000170.1 coordinate 4,616, forward strand.
ATCAGTTTTTCAATTTCAGATGCTCGGTCTTCACCTGTAGCACTCTCTTCAGTGCCGTCTACCTCAATGCTAGTTTCCTCTTCTGTGCTAGTCTCTTCTGCCATTACCGGCATCGCTGCGGACATAATGGTAGCTGCTGCTAATGCATAAACATATCGTCTCATAGGGCAATTCCTCTCCTTCATAATTGTTGTTTTAATTGTAACAACAATACAATTATTTGTCAACTGCTTGACTAATATCTACTTGAACCAGATCAATTCCTGATTTCACAATAAAACAGTCTAGATATTTGTTTCTATCTTTCGTTCTCTGCTGTTACATTAAAATCCTCATCATCATCGATAACAATGCAATTCACTTTTTTTGAAAATGCAGTGCAGGCATCCAGTGCAATAATGCCCTCGCCATAGTAAGGACTAAAGTCGGGATTATTGTCAAATTCTCCGCCTTTCTTTTCATAATGAGCATGGCCAAACGAACAGTGCCAATGACCACATACAATTTTCTTTCCAGGCTCAACTACATGGTTATGAGCAGCTTGCATTCCATTTTGCCATCTCGCCTGATACCAAGCTACTTTGTCAGCGTCTCGCCAATTGCTATTACAAATATATTCAACCGGATCAAACAGACCACCCTTTACTGTACATGGAATCCATCCATGGACGAAAATATAATGAGAAGTCTCATAATAGTCCAACATAGACGGTATGATCGTCTGGATCAGTGGACTTTTTTGCAATTTTTCCTCAACACTGTCTGGTGTCGCCGCCAAATCACCTATCGTCATTTGCGTCAGCTGCAAAACAGTATCCACAGTGCCATTATTTCGATGATGTGATCTCCAATAGCTATGATGAAACCAGTCTTTTAATAATTCCAGCATCAGATCTTCGTGATTACCTCGAATCAGTATCACTTCATCCTTGGCAAGCAAATCAAGTACAAATTCTTGCAATTCTGCAGCTTGTTTGCCTCGATCAAACAGATCACCACAGACAATCAACTTATGTGGTTCTGTGTCTGTGAAAAAACCTTTTTCAGTTAATGCAAACTTAAGCTCATCAAAAAAACCATGAACGTCAGCAACAACATAATACTTCATTTTTAATTGTCTTCTGCTACTCAAAATATGTGTAAATATACTCATATTGAGAATTGTAGGTTCTCA
>CAUCWU010000171.1 GCA_958446555.1 uncultured Lachnospiraceae bacterium
CTGCGGCTCTTTGTCAGCTGCTTTCTGGATGGCTTTTAAACACAAATACTATTTCACCGCAAATAAACCAAATGCAAAGCTTTCTTGAAAAGCTTGATCAGTTTGACCTTAATAATTTCATTCGTTCCATTCGCTTTGATGAATTGAAAGTACCAACTATGCCAATCCAGTTGCCTGGCTCACGCTCCTACTTTGGTATTCGTGAATTTATGACTGCTGAGCTAGACTATTTAAAGACTACTGTTCTGTCACCTTCTATGGAAAACGTGATTATGTACAGCGATATGCCAATGGAAGAGATGTCAAAGGATCCAGACTTTCCTAAAAAATGGATGTTTGGTATGGCGATGCTCCTCAAAAAAGGTCTTCGTATAAATATGATTCATAACGTAAACAGACCATTTTCAGAGATGATGCTTGGACTTGAAAGCTACATACCAATGTATATGACAGGTCAAATTAGTCCCTACTATTTAAATGAAACGCCAAACCAGGTTTTTGGTCATTTTCTAAAAGTTTCTGGAACAGTTGCATTATCTGGTGAATGCATTGCCGGTTTTCATAATGATGGAAAATATTATCTGACAAAGAAAAAGGACGAGGTGTCCTACTACAGACACCGCGCCCAGGCTCTTTTATCACATGCTCGCCCACTTATGAGAATTTTTCGTTCAGACAATGCGATTCAATATAAGACACTGCGAACACGTCTGTTTGCATCCGGCTCTCAGAGAAACATTGTTGCATCACTTCCAATTTATACAATAACAGATGATCTTTTATGCTCTATTTTTGCTCAAAATTATGTTTCAAAATCAGACGCTGCAAAAATTTTCTCCTACACTGCTGCTGAGCGTGCACGTGTTGAAGCATTTCTTGCCACAGCTTCTTTAACAGATGAGATCAGTCCAATCGACAAGGCCGAATTTGAGCGCTATCCGCTTCGTCTTTTTCTTGCTGATCTATTTTTGGAACATGATATTGTATATACATGGGATACATATCAAAAGCATCTTGCACTTACAAAACAATATGCCAAAACACATGGCAGTTATTCTTTAAAAATAAGTACTACACCTGCTTTTCGAAATATCCAAATTCAAATTTGCGAAGGAAAATGGGCTGTTATCTCAAAAAATAACAGCCCGGCAATTCATTTTGTGATTGAGCACAAGAAACTTCGCCATGCCATTGAAAATATGGTGATGCCTCTAGTAGAAACATAACAGATCACTTTCTTCCAAAGTAGAAAAAGCCCTTTTTCTCATATGGCTCACTCTCATAGGAGACAAGCTCATATCCAATCTCTTTGATCTTATTTTTTGCCCACGGAATATCCAGTGCATCCTCACTGATTACAACAGTCTCTCCATCCTTTGCTGATGAGGAGACTTTTTTTATCTTGAAATTGTTGCGAATCAGCTCATTCATATGAGCCTCACACATGCCACACATCATTCCGTCGATTTTTAATGTTGTCTTAATCATATCTGCACCTGCCTTTTCTTAGCAAAATCATACCCCCTTGGGGTATGTTTATCGTATGCCCCAAGAGAGTATTTGTCAAGTGCGAACTCTATTATTGAAATATTTTATCATCTGGCGCTGATGAATTGCTCTATTACAATATAGCTTTTGTATCATTAAATCTCAAGCTTATCAAAATACAGTTCCTTGCATTCTCTCAAATAGTCCATGCCCTTCTCGCCCATGAATGGAAGGTGGTGGGCAATCTGTGGTTTTCCAGAGAACGGGAAACTCACACAGGTAAAATAAGTGTCCTGTGACACGCAGCTTTCCATCACGCTATCGCCGAGCACCCACTGTCCATGAAGCGTCTGATACAAATCAAGTCGATCTTTCTCCTTTGCATAGTAGGTAACGTCTGCATTTGGAGATTCAATTGCCTTTAGGCTGTGACTGCAAATCATAGCAGTCGGTTCAATATCAAGCTCTCTCATTGCACCAGCTAATCCAAGTAATGTATCGTAATCAGCTTGAATAGTGGCCTGTGCCGACTTTCTTCTCATGCTTGCCATTGGTCCACCGCCCATCGGCATCAAATCAGCCTGTTTTTCTTCGATGCGAGCAAGCAATTCTTCGTTGATTGGCTCTCCAATCACGGCCGAAACCTGCTTTAACCAGTCGATGGTTCCTTGATAGCCATATGGCGCACCATAGACAAAAGGTGTCCCAAAGCGATCCTTTAAACGATTTCCTGCCTCAAGCGCCTCATTTCGAATAATGAGATTAAGTCTTGCTGCCCCTGCCGTCTCAAGATCTTCAATATCAGATTCAAGTCCCATCACCATTCTACACTTCCAGTCAAATGCTTCACTCATCAGCTGCTGTAACTCCCACACGTCGGAACGGATTCGGTAGGAACCAGCTGAAGCGCCGATGATCTGATAAGTCTTTTCCTCTTTTTTATCACAATCCTTTGCGATTTGCTTTGCATTTACCTTCTCTTGCATATAGCGTCAGACACCTTTGATGTCTGTTCCAATGACAGCAATAACGGCTGATGCCACAACGAAAATTACCTTTGGCGCATAGGTCTCATCAATCTCGACAATCGCCTTTTCCAATCGAGTGACATCTCCCATTATGACATTCAATACGGATTTTTTGCATCGGACGGCATTCTCCAATCACCGCGCGGTGACAGCGATACGGTACCAACCTTCGGTCCATCTGGCAGACATGATCTCTTAAACTGCTGTGCATAGAAACGTCTAAAGAAGTTATCGAGTGTCGATGCAATCTCCTCCTTTGTCACATTCTTATCGGCAAATGCAATCTCAGCAAGCTTTTGAATCTTCTCTTTTGTGAAGCCATTTCTGACAAAGTGATACAAGAAGAAATCATGCAGATCGTACTTTCCAATCGTTGCCTCGGTTGACTGGGCAATGTTTCCCTGTGCATCCGGTGGCAAAAGCTCTGGGCTAATGATCGTGTCACAGATGGATTCTAGTGTCTCTCTGACAGTCGGATGAAGCTCTGCATAAGCACGAACCAGATATTTAACAAGTGTCTTCGGTACACTCACATTGACTGCATACATTGACATATGATCGCCATTGTAGGTACACCAGCCAAGTGCCAACTCAGACATATCACCAGTTCCAACGACAATACCACCCTCTTTGTTTGCGATATCCATCAAAATCTGCGTGCGCTCTCTTGCCTGTGTATTCTCATAGGTGACATCGTAGCTGTCGCGTTTGTGACCGATATCTTTAAAGTGCTGAAGACATGCATCTGTAATATTGATCATTCGAATCGTAATGCCAAGCTGCTCCATTAATTTCCATGAATTAGTCTTTGTAAGATCAGTTGTTCCAAAACCCGGCATGGTAATTCCGATGATATCTGTAAGCGGCCAGCCAAGCATATCATATGCTTCTTTAATGACAAGAAGAGCCAGAGTGGAATCCAAACCGCCAGATACACCGATGACGCACTTTTTAATGCCAATCTTTGTCAAACGCTCTGCAAGACCAGTTGCCTGAAGACGCATAATCTCCTTGCATCGTCCAGCGCGCTCTGCCTCATTTGGAACAAACGGATACGGATTTAATGAGGTTGGCCAATGCTCTACACTGCTTCCCTGAGCCTTAATTCTCACATAGCCCTTTCCATTTGAGAAAGCTGTTGCATAGCGAGCTGCCGCATAGGAAATGCTGTTATTCTTTACGCGGTCATTGTTAATTCTCTCCAGATCAATCAACGCAACTGCTGCCTCTTTGTTGCTGTCAGCTAAAATGGCACCGTTTGCTGCAATGATATTGTGGCCAGAGAAAATCAAATCTGTTGTACTCTCACCACTTCCCGATGAGCAGTAAACATAGGCACACATATTGGTACCAGACTGCATGCGAACCAAATCTCGTCTGTATTCTGGCTTGGTTACGACATCATTTGATGCAGACAAATTGGCAATCACATTCGCACCTGCTGATGCATGGAAGGAACTCGGTGGAATATTGACCCACAGATCCTCGCAGATCTCACATGACAGACGGATGCCATTTCTTCCCTCCACGATCAGACTCGGTGTAAACGGAATCAGCTTTCCTGCATCCTCTGCTCCCTCTTCATCATAGAAAACCTCATCATAACGAATCGTATCAGAAAATCTCTGGTCTGCCCCTGCAAACCACCTCTTCTCATAAAACTCACTGTAATTCGGCACAAAAGTCTTCGGCACAATTCCTAGCAGCTCATTTCCCTTAAAAATCAGTGCCGTGTTAAACAACATGCCATCCTTTCGAAGTGGTGCACCGATTGTAAGAAGTGTATCCGACTGCGGCAGATTGTCACGCAGATAGGAAATTGCCTTTCTGCACTGCTCGTCCATAAAGGACTGCAAGAACAAATCTCCGCAGCTATAGCCGCTGATCGTAAGCTCTCCAAATACAATCAGGTCTGGATTTTCCTTCTGATACTGCTTTACCTGCCTTGCAATCTCCTCTGCATTCTCCATCGGTCTTCCGAGTGACGTCTTCATCTGAACTGCCACTGCTTTTATATAGCCGCTCTTACTCAACGACATTTGTCCACCATCCTCTCTGTCTTAATCAATCAACGTAAGTTCTTCCAGTTCTGGCACAATCTCCTCTGGCACGAACTCTCTCCACTTTCCATCCCCAGACTTTAAACTGTCACGCACTTTTGTCGCACTAAAATCTGGATAGATTCTTGGCTCATGGCTAATCAAAATTCGGTCACGACGCTCCTTTAAAAATGGAATCTCATCAATCATTTTTTCCGGCTCATCCCCATCTCTTGGAATCACCAAAATCTTAGAAAGCGTAAAAATTCCTTCCGGCTTGTACCAGGTTGAAAGCTCTGAAAGCTTATCGGTACCGCAGACATAGACAAGCCCAGTCTCCTGTCCGTAACGATCTCTCAAATACTGCATCGTATCATAGGTTCTTGCGCTTGTCTTTCCGAATACCTCACAGTCCTCGCACAAAAAGCCATGTGGCTTTACTGCTTTTTCTAACAGCAAAAGTCGTTTTTCCCCCGACAGGATCTCTCTTTTTTCCATCGACTTCCATGATGTCAAAAAACGATCTGGTGCTGGGATATATAAAATCTGCCAGCCTGGCAGTTCTTTACTCGCGATCTGTCCGATCTCCACATGAGCCTTTGTCACCGGGTTAAAAGACCCGCCAATGATTGCAAATTTTTTCACCGACTTTTGCTCCCTTCTGTTTTTATACGGTTCTGATATCGTGAAGCATGCTCATCTTCATCTCATAGTAATCCGGGCTCATATCAATGTAATGCTTATGCGGATTCTCGAAACGCTGCTCCTCTTCCCAGATCTCAGTATCAAGCTGCTTCTTTACATAGTCCTGAAGCTCTTTTAAGCTCTTTGTCTCGGTTGTACGCTTACCATTCTCAATTACCTTGTGTAACAGAGGCTTTGCTGTGCAATTCTCATAGCTTCGATTCTTCCATGGCTTCTCCGGATCTACATAGCGGTATGGTGTGCTAAAATCAACCTTCTCATCAAATCCGGTAATCAAATCTGCCACTGCATGACCTTCCTCATCGTAAACACGGTAAACACTCTTAAGACCAGGGTTTGTGATCTTCTCAACCGTCTCAGAAACCTTGATTCTCGGTGCAAACGCGCCATTCTCCTCAACTGCACAGATCTTATAGACAGCACCGAAAACAGGATCGGTCTTTGCTGTGATCATACGCTCACCGACACCAAAGTAGAGATGAAAAATAAGAGGGAGCCGTTTCCAGATTACAATGATAACGGGTGATG
>CAUCWU010000172.1 GCA_958446555.1 uncultured Lachnospiraceae bacterium
GATCTTCCAATCGGTAAGTATACGGTAAGAGAGCTTCGCCAGGATGCGACATTTGATGGACAAAACTTCAAAGAAGGTAGCTCCAATCAGGCAAATGCCGACTATGATTGGCAGGAGCAGAGTGATACGGTTACCTTAACCGATGGTAATGCAGGACAGCTCATTTATGCAAAGACTTTCTATGATATGCCATCTCGTAAGAGTGGAGATTTCTCATTCGTTAAGAAGAATGGAGAGACAGGCGAGACACTTGCGTATATCCCATTCAAAATTACAAACAACACAACAGGAGAAACCCATTATGTTCTAACTGATGCAAATGGAAACTATAATTCTTCTATTAGAAAAACAATTAACACCAATGCAAACGACATAGTTTTATCTAAGTATAGTGTTAAGGATGCGATTCCGCAGAGTGTAATCGAGTCTCTTGTAAAAGATACAGGACTTTGGTTCACAAGCAACGGAATGACCGCAAATGATTCCTTTGGTGCACTTCCATTTGGAAATTATACAATAACTGAGATGAAGACTGAAGCTACAAAGAGCATGAAGATGTATTCTGGTAGCTTTACAATTGACACCGATAAGAAACATATCGACCTTGGAGTCATTAACAACATTGCCATGAACATCAGTACTACACTGGTTACTGTTAATAATGACCACGCGGCAGAGGCTACTAAGTCTGTAACATTAACCGATCATGTAGCATACATCAATCTGGATGCTGGAAAGAAGTATACCTTAACTGGTACGCTCTATATTAAGGATGGAGATGCAGTTACTGCTCTTGTAACAGAGACAGTTGACTTTATTCCAAGTGAAGGAAAGGGTGTTCAGGATGTAACATTTACGATTGATGCCTCTAATTTAGCTGGAAAATCTGTTGTTGCTTTTGAAGAGCTGACCTTAGATGGTGAGTATATCACAGAGCATAAGGACAAGGACGATGCAAATCAGACCGTATCTTTCCCAAGTATCCATACAACGGCACTTGATATTGAAACAAAGGATCATGTTTCTAAGGCAGACGACTTTGTAACTATTGTTGATTCCGTCAATTACACTGGTTTAATCGTTGGAAAGACCTATACCATAACCGGTACCTTAATGGATGCCGATACTGGTAAGGAAGTTTTAGATGATGATGGAAACACGATCACCGCTTTCGATGAATTTACCGCAGCACAGACTGACGGAAGCGTCGACATCACATTTGCCTTTTCAGGTGTATCCTTAGCAGGAAAGACAGTTGTTGCATTTGAAGATATTTACCATGAAGGTGTGCGCTATGCAACTCATGCAGATTTGTCTGATGAGAACCAAACTGTTTACTTCCCGGCCATCAAGACAAAGGCACTTGATGCTAATACCGGATTAAATCAGGTAAAGGCAGAAGCAAACGCAACTGTTGTTGATATGGTAACTTATAGCCATCTGCTTCCAGGCAAGACCTATACCATGCGTGGTGTACTCATGACATCAGCAGGAAACACACTGATGATTAACGGTCAGACCGTTACCGCAAGCACCCAGTTTACCCCACAAACGCCAGATGGCTCAGTTGAAGTGGTTTTCATATTCGATGCATCTAGTATTGATGAATACAGGCTTGTATGTTATGAATATCTAGAACTGGATGACTATGAAATTACTTCTCATACTGACAGTTCCGATATTAATCAGACCTTATATGTACCAAGGATCAAGACAACAGCAATTAGCGAGGACACAAAGGATCATATCACTGAGGCAAAGAACGATGTACTGATTGTTGATACCGTATCTTATGAGAATCTTGAAGTTGGCCGTGAGTACAATGTTAAGGGTATCTTAATGAATAAGTCAACCAGAGAGGCCATTTTAGTAGATGATAAGGAAATAACCGCAGAAACCACATTTGTACCGGAGACCGCCAACGGAACTGTAGATGTAACCTTCGTATTTGACGGTTCTGAACAGGAAGACACTGTACTCGTCGTATTCGAAACTTTATACACAGAAGAAAAGGAAATTAGTGTACATGCGGATATCGAAGATGATGCACAGACGGTATATCTTCCAAAGATTCTTACTCATGCAAAGGATGACATTGCTGACATTGATCATACAGAGGCATTACCAAATGCTACTATTATTGATACTGTTTCTTACTCCTCATTGCTTCCAGGTAAGGAATACACAGTTAGCGGTACGTTGATGAACAAGGAGACCGGAGAGGCTGTTCTAATTGAGGATAATCCAATTACTGCCTCTGCCATCTTTACTCCAGAAAAGTCAGAAGGAAGTGTTGATATTGTATTTAAGTTTGATGCATCTGCTATCTCCGGTACTAGTATTGTTTCATTTGAAAAGGTTACATACAATGGCATTGAAGTTGGAGTTCACGCTGATATCAATGACGAGAATCAAACCGTATATATTCCAGATGTACACACCACAGCACTTGCAACTGATACAGAAGATCATGTAACTGGTGCAAACAAAGAGGTAACTATCATAGATGAAGTTGCATTGACAGGCTTGAAGGTTGGCAACGAATATACGATTAAGGGTATTCTGATGGATAAAGTCACTGGAGATGAACTGAAGGTTGATGGTGAAAGTATTGTTTCAGAAGAAACTTTTATAGCCGATGCGGCCGATATGACCATCACGTTAATCTATACCTTGAATGCATCTAAGCTTGCAGGAACCACAACGGTTGTATTTGAAACTCTGTACACAGAAGGCAAGGAAGTTGGCAGACATCACGACCTTACCGATGAGAGTCAGACAGTTTATATTCCAGAGATTTATACCACTGCAATTAATCAGGCAACTGGCAATCATGATGGTACTATAACAAACGAAATCACCATATTGGATGAAGTATTCTATAAGAACCTAATTCCAGGTAAGGAATATACCGTAACCGGAAATCTTATGGTAAAAGAAACAGGTGAATCTTTGATAGTTGATGACAAGGAAGTAATCGCATCCAAGACATTTACCGCAGAAAAAGAAGATGGAAGCATCATCATAGGGTTCACATTTGATTCTTCTGCATTGTCTGGAAAGCATATTGTAGCATTTGAGGAAGTGAAGTATCAAGGAGTCTCCATTGGTTTCCATAAAAATCTTGAGGATGAGAATCAAACAATAAGTTTTCCTGTTAAGCCACAGAATCCGCCAGTTGTTACGGGTGATGATTCAACACCTCTGCCATACATATTCACACTGTCCATAGCGTTGCTTGCAGCACTTGCAGTTATAACGGTATTGGTAAAGAGAAGAAAGAAATGAGCTTAATATTTTGATAGAGAAGAGTTATTATGCATAAATAATTCTAAGCGTGATACGGCTTCCATTTGTATGAATTGGAAGCCGTATAAAAACTTTCAAAAATAAAAGAAAGGAGTATACCGTTTATGAGAGAAACTAAAAGAAAAAAGAAGGAACCACCCAGTACCATTTTGCTTGTTGTGCTTTTATCTGTTCTGATCGGTATAGCAGTCGTCAGCGGATTGAAATTGTTTTGTTACTATGCAGATTACTCAAGGGATCGTGACTTATATCAGGCTCTTAGAGACAACGTCATTGAAGATAATTTTGAGAAGAAAGACGTAAAATCAAAGCAGGTAACAGAAGAAATAAAGGAAGACTGTAAGAATGAGCTTCTTCTCTATCAAAAGAAGCTTAGTAAACATTCCCCAAAAGTGCCTTTAACAATTAACTGGGAAAGATTACAGAAAATAAATGATGATATCATCGGTTGGGTATATTTTACCGGACTTCCACAAATATCCTATCCGATCCTACAGGCAGAGGATAATGACTATTATGTACATAGAACCTTTGATTTGTCGGATAATTCTTCAAAAGCTGGTTCAATTTTTATGGATTATCGAATGGAGAGTGACTTTTCTTCTCCTTATTCCGTGATCTATGGACATAATGTTCGAGATGGATCGATGCTGTCTGATCTAGCATTATTAAAGGATCAGAGATTGTATGATGAGGAACCATACTTTTGGATTTTGACACCGAATGGCAATTATCGTTATCAGATTTTTTCGATTTTTCAGTGTTATCGTTCGGCAGACGTGTTTCAGGAAGAATTTGATAGCTGGGAAATAGATTTTTTAAATTGGCAGACAACATTAAAAGCTCGAAATGTAATGCAGAGTGATGTTAATCTTTTTGAAAATGGCCATGTAATTGCTTTTTCTACTTGCGTTCCGAACAGTTATGATCGAACAATTGTCTGCGGAATGTACATAGACGGAGATAAAATCCCAAACCCACACCCTGCGTCAAAATAAAAGAGGTGTTCATTAATAAAATTCAAATCCAATATAATAGCAAATTCTTTGAAATACTAGATAAATAAGAAACTTACTTGCCCTTCTTGAAAAAAACAGGTATAATGAACGCTAGAAAATGGGAAATTGTGTTTTGAAGGATTTAATGAAATGCTTTGATTTGTTCGATTTTTGAAGCACATTTCTATATTTTAAATTCATGGAGGTAAAAACATGTCTGCACAAAATAAGAAAGATGTAGAAGTAGTAAAGCGTTTGCTTCGCTATGTTTCATATGATACTCAGTCAAAGGATGAGAGCAGTGAAGTACCAAGTACAGCAAATCAGTTTGATTTAGCAAAGGTATTAAAGGAAGAGCTAGAAGCAATTGGCGCATCTGATGTACGCTTAACAGATCACTGCTATGTATATGCGAAGATTCCGTCCAATCTGGAAGAACAGGCAGAGGGAAAGAAAGTTCCTGCAATCGGCTTTATTGCTCATATGGATACAGCAACTGCTCTTACTGGAAAGGATGTAAAACCACAGATTATTGAAAATTATGACGGTGGTGTTATTAAGCTTGGCGAGAGTGGTTATTCTATGGGACCGAATGAGTTCCCAGAATTAGCAGGATTAAAAGGAAAAAGCTTAATTACAACAGACGGAACCACGCTTTTAGGTGCTGATGATAAAGCAGGTGTTGCTGAGATTATGACGATGGCAGCATACTTCCTTGCTCACCCAGAAGTAAAACACGGAGACATCTGCATTGCATTCACACCAGATGAAGAGGTTGGAAACGGAGTTGAATATTTTGATGTGCCAGGATTTGGCGCTGATTTTGCCTATACAGTTGACGGTGGTGCAGTTGGTGAGATTGAATATGAAAATTTCAATGCTGCTAATCTTCGTATCGAAGTTCAGGGCTACGGCATCCACCCAGGAAGTGCAAAGGGCAAGATGAAAAATTCCATCCGTATGGCAATGGAGCTTGAGCAGATGTTGACTGTATTTGATAATCCAGAGTATACCGATGGCTATGAGGGATTTCATCATCTTGGTGGTATTGAAGGAGATACAGAGCATACAACCATGCACTATATTGTCCGCGATCATGATGCAGGAAAACTGGAAAGAAAGCTTGAGGAAATCGATAAAGCAGCTGAGTATTTGAACTTTAAGTATGGAGAGTGTTCAGTTCAGGTAGTTCGTCTTGGTTCTTATCAGAATATGAAGGAAATGATTCTTCCTCATATGCATTTGATTGAGAATGCAAAGGAAGCAATGGCAGAACTTGGCTTAAATCCACAGAGTGTACCGATTCGGGGCGGAACAGACGGCGCAAGACTTTCCTTTATGGGACTTCCATGTCCAAATCTGTGTACAGGTGGAGCCAACTATCACGGACGTTTTGAGTATGCTTGCATTGAGCAGATGGAGCAGTGTGTTGAGATTTTAAAGAAGATTGTAGAAAAGTATGCGACTATGATG
>CAUCWU010000173.1 GCA_958446555.1 uncultured Lachnospiraceae bacterium
GCCTGAAATTCATGCCAAAAGGTCATTCCATACATCGTTGTCGGACCACCCTTGATATCAAGTACAGCTGGATAATGTTTTCCTTCTTCAAAATCAATTGGTTTTACAAGAAAATACTGTAATTTTGCTTTTCCATCCTTGCTTGTCAGCCAGTGCTCCTCAATATCAGAAAGTGCATACTCGCTAAGCCATGGATTGCTGTCGGTTAGTTTCTTGCCATCCATAAAGATCTCTGCCGGATGCAGCCAATCAGCCTGTACGGTCACAATCTGACCAGATTCATTCATGGCAAATTCCTGAAGATCGGTATGTCCTTCGATTACCATCTCAACCGGGCATACATCCTTTGCAATTTCCACTCTACAAAGCGAGTAGCGGCCATGACGACCAGTTTGAAAATACAGATACTTTCCATCCTTTGTCAACTGGAAATACGGTGACTTATCACCATACTCAAGTGCTCCAGCTGCAAGCGGATGCACGCCATGACAAAGTGACTCGTCCCACTCACCAATCAGACAGCGGTGTGATTTATCTGATAAATCAAATAGTACTGGCAATTCCACACAGCTTCCATCGTCAAAATCGGCAAAGACCATTGACACAATTCCAGAATCATCTGCTGTAAATGCCGGCTCATGATCCCCATAAATACCAGCATCGGTGCTAATCTGCGTCAGATTTTCTCCATTTTCATCGCAGGTAAATAGCTCTACATCAAGGCCCTTCGCACCATCATATGGGTATCCGTAAAATGCAACCGTTTTGCCATCGTGCGATAAGGACGGATGAATGGTCTCCATCGTCTCCATGCGGCCTGACGCAAACACTTTTTGCTCTCCTGATGTAAGATCAACCAGTCCAATATGAGAAAACTCACCCTTTCTCATGCCATGCCACTCATCAAGCTTATAGATTAAGTTTGTCGCTACATAAGGTGTCCAGTCCAGTTCCTCCTGCCAAGATTCCTTTTCTTCTTTTGTCATCTCAGTCAAGGCTGTCTCATTTTTGACCTCATCCGGCCACAAGGTTACCTCAAAGACAAGCTTTTTCTCATCGTCAGACAGCTGATAGCGAAGTACACCGTGGCGAAGAGTTGTGATCTGACGTGTTTTGTTTGTTTGCAGATTTCGAATGTGTACCTGAAACTCTCCACTCTCGTCGGAAAGATACATCATATGAATGCCATCTGATAAAAGCTTTGGCTGCTTTTCGTTGACACCTTCTGCTGTAAGAATGATCTCATTATTATCTTCACTTTCGCCCAAATGCATCAGATGAATCTTGGATGAAAACAGGCCACTTTGCATATCGCCCTTCCAGTCAACCCATGCAATCTGATCGCCCTTATCAGAAATCGTCGGCCATGTCACATAGACAATATGCTTCATTGTCTCTGGTGTAAATTTCTTTGCGATTTTCTCTTCTTGTGTATTCATGCTCTCCACCATTTACTTACACTCCTCTCTCTTGATCCACTGCCAAGAGCGAACCCTATTTTTCGTATCGGCCTCTTCGATTTCTTTTTCCTTCACAGCAAAATGCCCATCAAAACCACCACTTAGTGGAATAATCTCTTTTCCTGTGTGCATTGCCTCCCACTCGCTTCGCACATCTAGTCCACTGATTTTTTTTACAACACTTAGGAACACTTCATTTCCAAGCGTCTCACCTGCCCGATCCTTCTCTAAAATAGAAAGAACAACATCGTCCATACACTTTTTTCCACCAGTTGCCTGTTGAATCTTAATATCAATATTTATAAAGAAAATCATTCCTCTGCCGTACACAAGTCTCTGTGCTCTTCGATTCTTCCAGCAAATTGCAGCTGCCTCCTCGTCTCCAAGATGTCTTGTTGGGTTGGAATAGTAATTGTCAGTTCTCTTTTGCAATTCTGCAATTGCTTCGTCGTCAGAGATCAGTCCCAATCGAAGTGGAAGAAGTACACTGTAATATTCAGCCGTTCCCTCTGAATACCAAGTTGTCACACCGTATGGATTGTCATTTAACTGAGGCCAGTTATGTACCATTTCATGGGCAAGAATTGCCTTTCGATCATGCAGACTACACGGCTGCGTCTCATTCCAGCCAAATAGATAGGATCGATACAAAGCCGTTCCTCCACTTGTGACAAAAGGATCCTTTCTGACAAAGATGCGATAGACCTTCTCCGTATCTTTGAAGAATTTTTGCATATGGACAAACAGCTTTTTAGTGTATTCGGCTACTTCCTCCATATCAAACGGCGGCTGTGACATCCAGTAGAAACCAAAATCGCCCTCCTCAATCGCATGCAACTGGCCCATTGCAAAATAACTCTGGCGAAGCTTTTCTAATGTCACGTCCGTTATCGTATGTTCTCCGAATGTGCAGATACCTCGACTGCCGTCTGGCATATGACTCAAATCCCAAGTAAGCTTCGCATCCTCTGCCTTTTCAACTTCCATTATAATGGAAATGCCTGCACTGTTTGCGCCGCCCTCTTCAGAACGGAAATCAAAATACGGTCCGCAGATATCATCTGGCTTTAACACCCTTGTCCTCACCGTATAGTGGATTACAATGTCTCCCTTTGTATCACGCTGTATGTTCCATCTGCGCCACTGATACGGATAAGGCTGCTCCTCATAGGACTGCGCTGGAATATTGCCAAGCTCGTCACGAATAGAAAGAGTTTCTGGCTCGCAGCCTGGAATCGTCACGGTGCTTAGCTGCATACCACACAGACGCTCCCCCTCCTTGTAGGACAGTCCCGTGACTGTAATTGTCACATCCATTCTATACACTGTTTTTTCATTTTGATTCCAATATGGCTTTAAGTTTATTTTTGTCAAACTCATTGGTATCTCCTTTCTCTTCAAACCACATAGATTAACAGTATAGCAAAGAGACCTGTTTGTCAAGTTAGACACTTGCCCGAAGCTTTCTTTATTACCTACAAGATCTCTCTTTTTCTCTTGACATTCCCCTCATTTTTTGCTACCCTATTTATGCTAAAACCGGATTCCGGTCGTGGACTTTTCATAAAGAAATTTCATAAACACTTCTTTATTTTTTCGCCACACAACAATACTGCGCTTTTGTATTGCTTGTGCGGTTCTTTTTGTGCGCAAAAATACGAAAACGCTTCCAATCAGAAAGGAGCACTATGGATCAATCGTACATGAAACAAAAACCGGTCCTGCCACTTGTTCTTGCGATGGCACTGCCGATGACACTTTCCATGCTGGTCAACTCTCTTTACAACATTGTTGACAGCATTTTCATTGCAAAAATCAGCGACAATGCGATGACAGCACTCTCTCTTGTTTATCCAATTCAAAACTTGATTACGGCAATCACCGTTGGCTTTGCAATTGGAACAAATGCTGTTATTTCCATCCACCTTGGTGCTGGAAATAAAAAAGAAGCCGACCGTGCTGCCTCACTTGGCACATTATTAAATGCATTTCACGGACTACTTCTTATGATTGTCTGTCTAACCTTTATTCGCCCTTTTTTGGAGCTGTTTACAACTGATCAGGACGTGATATCTTTAGGTATTCGTTATGCAAGAATCACCCTTAGTTTCTCAATTCCGATTGGAATTTCAGTATCTCTTGAAAAAATTTTTCAGGCAACAGGACGCATGAAGGTTTCGATGGTTGCCATGATGGCAGGCTGTATCGGAAACATTATTTTGGATCCACTTATGATCTTTGGCATCGGACCTTTTCCAGCGATGGGAATTGAAGGTGCTGCAATTGCAACTGCCATTGGACAAATGCTGTCTCTTTTAATTTACCTTGTTTTCTGCGTGGTTCGTCCACTGCCTGTAACATTTTCTCTTTCCTGCTGCAAGCCAAGCAAGCAACTATTACTTCGCCTTTATACTGTCGGCATTCCTGCCACATTAAATTTGGCGCTTCCTTCACTGCTTGTCTCCACATTAAATGGAATTTTGGCTGCATATTCCCAGTCATATGTACTTGTTCTTGGTGCCTACTATAAGCTCCAAACCTTCCTTTATCTGACTGGAAATGGTGTTGTTCAGGGAATGCGTCCGCTGATTGGCTACAATTATGGTGCAGGTGAACATGCCCGTGTAAGGCAGATTTTCTTTGATTCTCTGATTCTTATATCTGGTGTCATGGTAATCGGTACTGCACTTTGTCTTGCTATTCCAAGCTCCTTGATCGGACTTTTCACCTCTAATGCAGAAACGATTCGCCTTGGCGCTTCTGCTCTTCGCATTATTAGCATTGGCTTTATCATCTCTTCGATTTCTGTTACCGTTTCCGGTGCACTCGAAGGACTCGGAAAAGGCGCTCCATCACTTGTGATCTCACTAATGCGCTATATAATTGTCATCATTCCAGCTGCGCTTATTTTAACTAGATTTTTTGATGCAAATGGTGTATGGCATGCTATGTGGTTGACTGAGTTTATTACTGCCGCTGTCGCATATGTGCTGTATCGCAAATTTATTCATAATTGTTAATTTAAAAACTGAAAGACCAACTACTCAGAATTGATTTTGAACATTAAATTTGATTTACACATGTAAGTGGCTAGGAAAAGTACCACTTTTCCTAGCCCCACCGTTTATTCAATTTCTTTTATTCTCTGAACCAAGGAACCATTCTTTTCTAAAATCATCCAAGTAACTGCTGGAACCACTATGCAAACCAAAAAGCTTGTGACTACCGCAATCAAAATAGCTAATAGTGGGATTGAAAATGGGACTTTTCGATAGTTCATGGACTGGTAGATCACATAGGTCACACCCAATCCCACTGTTAACGTGACCATCCATGCACCCTCAGCGTACAAAATCCCTTCCTTGATCAGCATCAAAAGAAGCTGTCTTGGCGTCATTCCAATGCTCTCCATGATGGAAAATTCTGTCATACGATTTTGCACATTTGCTACAAATGTATTGATATAGTTCATAATCCCAATGAATGCCAAAATTAGGACAATTCCCATTCCGATCTGTGGCATATAACCTTGTGCATTTTTGATTTCATCTGCCTCCTCAATTTTAGAATCCCATGAAAAATCTTTTGCATTAACATTTGCTTCTAGCAATTTTAAAATTTCTTTTTCGATATTTCTGTCATATTCTTTTGTGTACTTCACACCGATTTTTAACATAATGCTTTCATTTGCAAAATTTTTCACCACCTGATCACTTGTGATAATTGTAGGTGGATAGCCCAAAATTGCCGTATAATAGCTCTCGTCCGTCACACCTCCTATCGTAAATGTTTGTGTCACTTGTTTGTCACTGTGCAAAGCACAGGTCACTTTACTTCCAATTAAATCCGAATTCGATAAATCCAACCCATTTCGATAAATAATGCAAGTTTTCCCTGAAAGAAACTCCTCTTTATTAATTGGCTGTTCCAAGTTTTTATTTAAAAAATCAAACTCTTGTTCATCAATTCCAATCAAAGAGGACCCAAAATTTTCAGGGTGATTTTGATATTCTTCTTTTTCCTGACTGTATGGAACCGTCAACCATTTTTCATAGAATTCTTTCATCCACATGTCAGAAAAATCTGGCTCCCATGGTACTGTAATCTCGGCAAATACCACCGGATGTACTTCTGACACTCCGTCAAGGTCTTTGATTGACGTTACGATTGATTCATCCAGAATATCCTTTCTGTCTTTTTTATGTTCTTTCGTTGCAGTGTCATTTTTGATCTCGATATCCGCATCCATATTATTTGACACAATAGTTCTTTCTACAACAGTCGGAGTCTTAATCTGATAAGCCTGGTTCCATTTC
>CAUCWU010000174.1 GCA_958446555.1 uncultured Lachnospiraceae bacterium
CGTACAAATCCTCAATCATAATCTCAGTTTTTAGATTGACCTTGTAGTCATTTTCAGCTCTGCGGCGATCCTTTTCCTCCTGTCGATTTTGGCTCATCATTATAAGCGGTGCCTGAATTGCTGCCACGCATGAAAGCACCAGGTTTAATAAAATAAATGGGTATGGGTCAAATGCCTTTGATGCCAAAACAGTATTAACAATCATCCACAGAATAAGCACACCTGTAAAAGAAAATATAAACGCCCAGCTTCCAGCAAATTTTGCAATGGTATCCGCTGCTCGCTGTCCCAACGTATATTTTTCTTTTCCACTTTCAGGGCTAACAGAAATCTTACTGTCTGCCAATAAATTCAACACTTCTTCATCAGTCATATCATGACGTATGTCCTTAAGTACTTCTTTTAACAACTTTCTGTTTTCCTTCATAGTAACTATTCCTCTCTATTATTTTTTATATTAATAAAAAATCTGGTCCCTTTTCTTCAAATAAAAGCAGTGAACTTCCAAGAAGCAAATCTGCATGTACTGCAGGATCATCCAATGGAATATTAAAATCATCTCGTATCCTGCGTATTCTATAAAGCACAGTATTGCGATGAGCAAAAAGGGCATCGCAAGTTTTCTTCAGTGAAACGACAGCATGTCAGGTAACGATAAAGTGTTTCACAATATTGCGTATCTTTTTCTTTATCGTAGGCAGCCAGTCTATGAATTTCCTTTGCAATTAAATCGCTGCGTCCCTCTAAACTTTTCAGTAAAAGTGACGTGCGCAGCTGCGCTACCGTACAAACATTTATTACCTCCATAAGCGGTGCTATTGAAGTTGAACCATCTACCATTATTGTTCCCTTTGGCCTCAATGAAACAAATGTGCTTGCCTTTCCAACTGCCACATACTGTTTTTCTACAATTTCCTGTCCTATCAACGATCTCTGTATTTGCAATCTTCCAGATGATCATTTACCATCCCTATGGATTGTAAGAATGAATATGTAATCACAGGGCCTACAAAAGCAATTCCTTTTTTCTTCATGTCAAGAGCCATCTTACGAGACACATCTGAAACTGTCGGTATCTGCTCTACCGTCTTCCAATGACCATCTATGACATTATTCCCAGTAAAATGCCACAAGTATGCGTCAAATGATCCGTATTGAGCTTGAATTTTTTTTACTGCCTGTGCATTCTTGCGCACACTGAATATCTTACTGCGATTGCGTATGATTCCTGGATTCAGCATAAGATTCTCAAGTTCCTCATCTGTCATTTCACTGCACTTATCGATTTGAAAATCATGGAATGCAGCACGATAATTTGCTCTCTTATGCAAAATTGTTTTCCATGACAAACCTACACTTGCTCCTTCAAGACAAAGCATCTCAAACTGAAAATTGTCATCATGATTTACTTTGCACCACTCATTGTCGTGATATTCCTCCAATATCGGATCACCCTCATACCACGCGCGACATTTATTTTTTTCTCTTTCCATATATACTACTATATGTCCTCACTTCTTTTTTATATTTTTGCTGAGTACTTTCTTTTCTTGTAACTTACAATACCCTCTTAACTCCAAAATGAGCCTCTGCAATATCATCCAACTGCTTGGCAATGTCAGCAAATGGAAGATTCAAATTTAATGTCCTGACTGTGATTTGATTGCCGTGCATCTGATATACATTATCTGGTTGAATTAATTCCTCCGTCTTTGCATAGAGAAGCATTCCAGATACCTTATGTTCCTGCTCTTTGAAAGCATAATCACGATTCTTTACATATGTAAATATCTGGTACATATTATTTGAATGCAGAGTATGATTGTCATATTGTGACTGCGTTGTATGGCTGTAATATTTTGCATCAATAATAAGAACCGTGTTGTCTTTTTGCAAATGAATATCACTTTGCATGACCGGAAGCATTGTCCTGAAACCATCCTCTACATCCCAAGGGATCTGTGATGCGTTAACCGACAGCATAGGATAATGGCGAATATAATACTCCAAGATGAATTTTTCATATAATCTACACATACGCTGCTCGTCAACAAATGACGCCAGCCTATATTCACCAGAATCTGTCGTTATAAGCATACCCTCGATTATTAACTGACAAATGCTGACCAGCATTCTATAGGTCTGATTGTTCCGTTGAAATCGAATCGCTGACCACCGGATGAATGTTGGTTCCAGCATATCCACATTAGAAAAGAACAGCATTTTTTTTTTCAAATCATCTTTATACTCAGCTTTTACCTTTGCATTTTTCAACAGCAACATGACTGTTGTCTTGAGTATTTGATTCAATAAATTATTCTCAGATAGCTCATCAAAATCACATGTCAGCAATAGCTCATGTGCCAGACGATTTTTAATCGTTCCTGACATGTTGATTTTCCCACGCATAACAGGCAATTCTTCCTGACGATTTATATATTCTCTATAGAGACCTTGCTTCAACTGAATTCCAATACCTTTTGCGAGAATTGCCACCAACAGATCATACATCTCATCAAAAGATTCAACTGCTAAATCATCATAATTTCCCTGATTCAAAGTTTGGAAGGCATAGGACAGCATATGGTATATGTTGTTTATTAATATACTCTTATCCTTTGTCATTGAAATACACTGTGCAAGATGTTCTCCCACCGCTGCAATTTTGAACTATCGTCAAACCAATATTCACTGAGCATCGGCAAAATATCAAAATCAACAACGTCCTTCATCCATTCTTCTATGCAATCATCCGCATTACAGAAATAACTGTGGCCAATACAAAAACCTTTTCCCAGCGACTTGTCCGCTGCAATTTCCCTATTTAGTTCCTTAATGCGTTCAATAAGTGTATTGAATGTATCATTTGCAAGGCTATTCTGGTAATTGATAAATCCCTCTGAATCAAAGCCTGGCTCCATATCAAAGAAACTAAATCTACGTCTCAAAGCGTAATCAATCATAGCCAGACTTCGGTCTGCAGTATTCATCATTCCTATGATATGTACTCTCTTCGGAACTGAAAAACTCAGCCCATTATACGCAAGTGTTGCTTTCTTGTCCCGATAATCTGCTTCTATTAGCATCAGCAATTCTCCGAAAATCTTGCTCATATTGCCACGATTGATTTCGTCAATGATAAAGAAATAATCCTTGTCTGGATGGTTGGCTGCTTTCTGACAGAATCTATAAAACATGCCATATTTTAGCTCGAAGCCTTCTCCCACAGGCTTGTATCCCATCATGAAATCTTCATAAGAATAGTTTTGATGAAACTGAACAAATTCAATTCTGTCATCATCAACTTCTCCCATGACAGAATACGCTAACCTTTTAGCTGCAAAGGTCTTTCCAACACCAGGTGCTCCCTGAAGAATGATATTCTTTTTCTTCTCCAATACAGCTTTCAACCGATCATATTTTGCTTCTGTCATATAAACATCTCTCAGGAAATCTGCTTTTGTATATTTCGCATTACCATTATCTGATGGAGTTAGATTTTCTTCTCGAATCATATCGATAATGAAGTCATACTCTCCGCGCGTAAGCTTAAACAAGCTGCCTTGTGTCATAGAGAAATATTCCATTTTCTCAAGTTCTGGGCATTCTTTCAACGTTGAAAAATCAATCGGTGAAGACAATCCTTCCACCTTTTCAAAGTAGATTTTCTGTCCATCCTGTTCTGCACTGACACGAAGAATCGCTACAATCTGCTTTACCGGCGTTGATTCATAACCAATTACCATATCCCCAGCCTTTGCATCAAGAAAATTTTGGAATATCCTTCGCTTATTACCGTTATCGTTGTAAAGTGTATAATCCTGTACTTCGCCGATTGGCATGCTTGACATGCTCCAAATCTTAGGATTTGCATTCAAAAACCAATAATGCAATCCCGATGTATCATTTTTCAAAAGATCTTCTTTTGTAATATCAAAATATGGTTTCAAAATATAATCTTCAAATAGCTGTGTCTCACTTATCGGCACAACAATACAAGTAGAATTATCATTAGGAGTCCACCACTTCTTATCTCCGGTATAAGCACTTGTATCACGAGACTTAGCGATAACAGTATAACTTCTCTCACACCAACCATCTTGTTTCTCAGGATTTTCATTAACCTCATCCGAGTCAATGCGTCCCAAAAGTCTTATGCTATTGCCACGACACAAATAGAAGAAATCACCTTTCTTCATTGTCGCCATGAAATCTTCACCCTGCGACACTTTTGACTTACCCTTTGCAGCTGTATCCTTATGAACAACAATGACCTGTCTCTTCTCAAATGCTTCGGCTTCTGCTTCTGAAATACAGTCATTACCATGACTTATCTTCCAAAAATTAGGCTTCAAATTTGCATACAAATTGATTTTTGACAAATCAACTCGTCCAAGAGCTTCTTCCAGCTCATTTCTAAGTTTCCAAACATAGATTCCTTCTTCATCCTTCTTGGCAGCTTTGCCAACATAAAGAACTGGCCACCATTTTCTATTATCGTTGTCACGCAACAATATTGGACATCCTGTCTTATTAACAACTCTTCTTGCTAAAGCTGATGAACCTCCATTATAGAAGTTTTGGCTCTCACCATACTTTATGGCAAGCTGCGTACATGTGGCTTGCCCACCATAATCAAGCATACGCTTCATGATTTCAAGACTGCTCTCAGTAAATATCTCTGCATCATTTAAAAGTGCCTCCCAGTCATCTGCCGATAATGCTGGTGTATAATCTGTCGGCCACCACTCGCCTGATGACGAATCTGTCTCATCCTTATTTAGATATCTGCTGATAAAAAATCCGACATCCATCGTAAGCGTCCTTAATTCTGGATCAGGGTAGCACGTTCCGGTAATCTGCGAAGTCAGCAGATTCTTTAGTTCATCATCTTGCTTCAGCTCGTCACAAATTTCATTATAAAAAGCAAGGAAATTACGGATGTTATCTGCATACGCTCCTTTTTTGAATGTATAGCTGCTTTCCAATTCATTTGAAACTGCCTTTACTTCCATTAGCTTATAAATATAATATTTGTCTGGATAGCGCAGCCACAGATACGTGCTTATCGCATTCTCATATTGATAATGCTGCGCTGCACCATTGCCGTATCTTTCAAGGAGACTGTTTGATTTCTGCTTGAATGCATCAATACGCTCATATACATCCTTGTCTTCATCAAACAGCTCAATGAACATACCTCTTACTTCTTCCTGAGCAACCTCACCAAACTTGGTAATCATTTTTGCTGGAAAATTATTCACGGAAGCCAGAAGATTGCTTGTCTGCGACAGTGCCTTTGTAAGCATCGCCGCAAAGTCATCAGCATTTACATTCCAGTTCACTTGAAAGCATTTCACAGCTTCCCATTTATATTTTTCATCTGGCCATTGAATCTGTACAAACCGTTTCTTGTATTCAACGAGTGCTGCCTTAAGCCGCATTTTATTGAACATTGAAAATCACCCCTTATCTTTCTGAGTTGCAAAGGCTCTTATATATTTCATCTGAAAATATTCCAAGCACCTGTCGCTTCATTTCATCATTTGACAGAAGCATAGAGAAGAAATCCTGATTCTGCGACAATCCTTCGATCAAAGCATCATCGATATCATCAAAATAGGTGAACTCGAAATCCTGCTGTGTATTGTTGCGAGCACTGGTCTTAAGCTTATCTGACTTCATCAAAATATCCCTGATCTGCAGCATTGCCTTCACAACAACATCGTTGTCATATTTTTT
>CAUCWU010000175.1 GCA_958446555.1 uncultured Lachnospiraceae bacterium
GGCTGCTATCGTACAGTAATAACGGTAATCGTCCTGATCACTAGTTGACTGAATGCTGTAGCGAGAAAGCATTGCATAGTCCATTCGAAGACCGCCAGACGAGCAATTCTCAATTACCAGATCTGGATAGCGTTTGAAGACATTTTCTAGCCATTCCAAATAGGCTCTCTCATGGCCAAGCATACCATCTCCGGCGCTGTCTGCATGCTGATCAGTTCCAATACCAGGCTCGATGTTGTAATCCATCTTAATATATCCGACACCATACTCGCGAATCAGACGGTCAATTACACTATCTGCATAAGCGCGTACCTCTGGATTTCGATAGTCGAGCTGATAACGGCTTCGGTCATAGACACGCTTTCCATGACGCATAAAGAACCAATCATCCGGAACCTCCTGTGCCATATGACAGTTGATGCCCATTACCTCAAGCTCCAGCCATACGCCAGGAATCATACCTTTGCTGCGGATATAGTCGGTAATCTCTCTGACACCGTTTGGAAAACGCTTTCTGCTCTCCTTCCAGTCACCAACCTCATCCCACCAGTCTCCGTCTGCATACCAGCCGGCATCAATACAAAAGTATTCACATCCTGCTTTGGCTGCTGCATCAATCAGTGGAAACTCTTCCTCTGCCGTCGGATGTCCCCACAGGCAGTTCATATAGTCGTTGAAGATAATTTTCAATGATTCATTGTCGGCATTTGGACGACGAATGATTCTGCGGTACTGCGTCATTGTGTCAACTGCATCGTCAAAGCCTTGACTTGTGATACTGACTGCAACTGGCACACTGGTAAAAGTATCTCCAGGTTCGAGTTTTTTAAACCAATGAGAATAGATTTCATTTGGGCCGGATGCTGCCAGATACAAATGACCGTTTTGATCGCCAATCTCCCAGTGCCAAGAGCCGTTGTTTTCAATCTGCCAAAGCATACCGGTATGCGCTTCGGTATTTTCCAGATATCCCATCGGAAGATGCTCTTTTGCTGACCAGTTTCCGGTATTGCTGACGGTTAAAAGGTTGGATGAACGCTGATCACAAGCCGGCTGAATTCGCTCCATTCCAAAATCGCACAGATCATAGGTCTTCCAGTTTACTTCCTTCTGCCAACCATTGTGTGGAATGCGGATAGAAAGCTTCTTGTCGGCCGGAAGTGTACCTTCCTTGTCGATTCCTTCATAGTTAAAGGAAGAAATATAGTCAAGAACCTGTGACTCACTTCCCTGATTTTCAACCTCGTTCCAGAAACGTACAATCTGTAAGCCATCGTAAAACTGCAGATAGCTTCTTACAATCACATCGGTCAATTCATCTCGAAGAAGAATTGTTAAAAGACGTCCCTTTTCATTTCGATTATCTTCCATGGATTCATAGCGCATATGCCAGCCTGGCGCTGTCACAATATACTTATTTCCATGGCGCTCATACGGGCGGTTGTAGCCTGACAGATTGATCTCAACTAAGCGAAAACCGTATTCAGTTGAGCGAGCAACAATGTCTGTTTCTTTAAATGGCTTTGGGCCAAAGTGAAGAAATTTAAAGCAGTTGTCATCGGCAATCTCAAAGACGAGAAACATGCCGTTTTCGGAAATTTCTATTCTTTTCATATGACCTCCTTCATATGACCTCTTTTTACTAGAGTCCTTCGGTGAAGTGATTGCCCACGAGCCTGATCGTTTCACTTTACGGCATCGTGGGCAAAGCACTTCCACCTTAGGACTTTTACATTATGACCTGATTAGAAATACTGCTTTGCGGTTGCCTCGCGAACTGGCTCGCAGGTTAAATCGACACCTAGGCGCTTTAAGGTCTTGCTGTCTACATCGGAAAGCATAACAGATGTGTGTACCTGGCAGCCAGAAAGCTTTGGTAGCTGCTGCATTGCAAGCTTTGCCATATCGTCGGATGCTGCTGTGACAGATAGTGCAATTAATACCTCGTCTGTGTGAAGACGTGGATTTTTTGCGCCGAGGTAGCCGGTCTTTAACTTCTGAATTGGCTCAATGACTTCCGGAGCAATCAGCTTTCTGTCATGGTCAATGCCTGCTAAGTGCTTTAATGCATTTAGTAACAATGCGGCAGAGGCACCTAAAAGATCGCTTGTCTTTGAAGTAACGATGGTTCCGTCTGGAAGCTCAATTGCTGCTGTCGGAACACCGAGCTTATTGGCACGTTCCATTGCAGCGACCGTCACCTTGCGGTCAGCTGGTGTAATCTTTGCCTGCTTCATCAAAAGCTCAATCTTATAGAGCTCGTTTTCACCGCCATCTTCCTTTGCAATCTTATTCATTGCTGTATAGTAACGGCGGATAATTTCCATTCTGGATGCCTCGCAGCAAGCCTCATCGTCAATGATACAGTTTCCTGCCATGTTGACACCCATATCGGTTGGAGACTTGTAATAACGATTTTCACCATAAATGCGCTCAAAGATTGCATTTAAAACTGGGAAGATTTCAATATCGCGATTGTAGTTTACTGTGGTTACTCCATAAGCCTCTAAGTGGAACGGGTCAATCATGTTGACATCGTTTAAATCAGCTGTTGCTGCCTCATAGGCCAGATTTACCGGATGCTTCAGCGGAATATTCCAGATTGGGAAGGTCTCAAACTTTGCATATCCGGCATGCACACCGCGTAAGTTTTCATGGTAAAGCTGAGACAAACAGGTAGCCATCTTGCCACTTCCTGGTCCTGGAGCAGTAATGACAACAAGCGGTCTGGTTGTGCGTACATACTCGTTCTTTCCAAAGCCGTCTGGGCTAACGATCAATGAAACGTTGGACGGATAGCCGTCAATTGGATAGTGACGATAGACATCAATTCCCTTCTTCTCAAGACGCTTCTGGAACTGCACAGCACCAGACTGACCTGCAAATTGAGTGATGACAACACTTCCGACATACAGACCTTTCTTTTCAAATTCTTCTTTTAAGCGGAGAACATCAACATCGTAGGTGATACCAAGATCGCCACGCTTTTTGTTCTTCTCAATATCAGTAGCTGAAATAACAATAACAATCTCAGCCATATCCGACAGCTGCATCAGCATCTGAAGCTTGCTATCCGGTGCAAATCCTGGAAGAACTCTGGATGCATGGTAATCATCAAACAGCTTGCCACCGAATTCCAGATACAGCTTGTCGCCAAACTGGCTAATTCTCTCCTTAATGTGCTCCGACTGAATCTTTAGGTATTTTTCATTATCAAATCCGATTTTCATTTTCTTCCCCTATTCTTGTAAATTATTAGTGTTTGCGATGCCCACGAATTGCTCCGTTGCTACGCAACTCTAGAAATCAAAGAGTGACAACTGATTCGACTCTGGCAGATCACTTAAGATCCCCAGCTCCGACAGCTTATCACTTACGGTCTGTCCGACTTTGGCACGCTCTCGAAAATCCTGTTTGGAAAGGAATGGTCCTCCCAAAGCGGCCTCCACAATTGATTCTGCAGCCTTGTTTCCAAGACCTTCAATGGAACTTAGAGACGGCATCAACTTACCGTCAATAATTTGAAATCGTGTTGCCTGTACCTTAAATAGATCAATCGGTACAAATTCAAAGCCTCTGACATACATTTCCTGAACGATACGCATATCGTGGTAGGAATCCTTCTCTTTTGGAGAAAGTGTATCCATGCGGCTCTCATAATCGGCCATATGGCGCTCTAGATCCTCTTTTCCCTTGCACATTAACTCATAGGAAAAGGCAGTTGCACGGATGCTGAAGTAAGCGGCATAAAAGGCTTGCGGATAAAAGATCTTGCAGTAGGCGATTCGCCACATCATCATAACATAGGCGGCAGCATGTGCCTTTGGAAACATGTACTTGATCTTCTTGCAGGACCAGATATACCAGTCTGGCACATCATGATCAATCATGGTCTGCTCCCACTCTGGCTGAAGACCTTTTCCTTTTCGGACGGCCTCCATGATCTTAAAGGAAAGACCCTTCTCGATTCCCTTGCTGATCAGATAGATCATGATATCATCACGCGTACAGATTGCCGTGGAAATGGTGGCCTTCTTTTCTTGAAGAAGTGTCTGTGCATTTCCTAGCCATACATCGGTACCGTGGGACAGACCTGCAATACGAACCAGATCCGAAAAATGCTGAGGCTGTGTTTCAATTAACATGCCCATTGCAAAATCAGTACCAAACTCAGGAAGACCAAGTGCACCAAGCTTACAGCCACCAATGTCTTCTGGCTTGATGCCAAGTGCAGAGGTATCTTTAAACAGCGACATAACCTCAGGGCTGTCAAGCGGGATTTGTCTCGCATCAATTCCAGTCAAATCCTCCAACATACGAATCATTGTAGGATCATCATGGCCGAGAATATCAAGCTTTAACAGGTTGTGGTCAATTGAGTGGTAATCAAAGTGCGTTGTTACCGTGCTGGTCGTCATATCATTGGCTGGATGCTGAACCGGTGTGAAAGAGTTGATGTCCTCACCGATTGGAAGAACGATGATACCGCCTGGGTGCTGTCCTGAGGTTCTCTTAACACCAGTACAGCCGGCAACAAGTCGGTTGATCTCACACTCTCTTTTATGCTGGTTGTGATCTTCGTAATAATTCTTTACATAACCAAATGCTGTTTTCTCAGCCAGTGTACCAACCGTACCGGCACGGAAGGTCTGACCGGCACCGAAGATAACCTCTGTGTAGGCATGCGCCTTACTCTGATACTCACCTGAGAAGTTTAAGTCGATATCTGGCTCCTTGTCTCCATAGAAACCAAGGAAAGTCTCAAATGGGATATCGTAGCCATCCTTTGCGAGCTTTTCACCGCAGACCGGACAGATCTTATCCGGCATATCACAGCCTGCGCCCCCGGCAAACTTTTTGACATCCTCTGAATCAAAATCGCTATAATGGCATTTCTTACAGTAATAATGAGGACTCAGTGGATTGACCTCTGTGATACCAGACATTGTCGCGACAAATGAGGAACCAACTGATCCACGGGAACCTACCATATAGCCATCCTCGTTGGACTTGTGAACTAGCTTGACAGCAATCAGATACATAACGGCAAATCCATTGGAAATGATGGAGTGAAGCTCATGTTCCAGTCGTTCTTCTACGATTGGCGGAAGTGGATCTCCGTACATCGAATGGGCCTTTTCATAGCACATATTTCGAAGATCGACATCTGAGTTTTCGATAACAGGTGGACACTTATCTGGTCGAACAGGTGCAAGATGGTCGATGCGATCAGAAATCAGATTCGTGTTTGTGACAACAACCTCATAGGCCTTGTCGCTTCCAAGATATTCAAATTCCTTTAGCATCTCCTCTGTGGTTCGATAATATAGAGGTGGCTGGAAGTCTGCATCTTTAAAACCTTTTCCACTCATAATGATTCTTCGATAAACTTCATCCTCTGGATTTAGAAAATGCACATCGCAGGTCGCACAGACTGGCTTATCATAGAGTTCACCAAGCTCTACAATTCGTTTGTTTAGGGCTTCTAGATCCTCTCTTGTCTTATAAGGGGAATCTTCATCTCTTAACATAAACTCATTGTTTCCAGTTGGCTGGATCTCCAGATAATCGTAGAAGGATACAATCTTTGCGATATCGTCATCACTCTCGTTTCCTGTGATCGCACGAAATAGCTCACCTGCTTCACAGGCAGAGCCGATGATAATGCCCTCTCGATACTTCATGATCTCAGAGCGAGGAAAACGCGGGCTTC
>CAUCWU010000176.1 GCA_958446555.1 uncultured Lachnospiraceae bacterium
CAGCAAACCACAATTCATTTTCTGCAAATTACTTGACGCTACCCGTTCGCCACTGTTACTTCCACAGCACGGCCAATAAAATCATCACAGCCAAATACAAAAACAAAACGAGATATACCTTTTTATCTGCTGACGTATATTTTAGTGGCTTCATCTTCGTGCGGTTCTCATCTCCGTGATAACATCTTGCCTCCATTGCCATCGCCAAATCCGATGCACGGCGAAAAGCAGAAATAAATAGCGGCACCAAAAGCGGCACCATTGCTTTTGCCTTTTTGATTAGGCCACCGCTCTCAAAATCAGCACCTCTGGCTGTCTGTGCCTTCATAATCTTATCGGTCTCTTCGATTAAGATTGGAATAAAACGAAGGGCAATTGACATGGTCATTGCAATTTCATGTACCGGAATTTTGACCTTTTTTAAGAAGCCAAGACTCTTCTCTAGACCATCCGTCAATGCATTTGGCGTTGTTGTCAGTGTCATAATTGAGGAACCTAAGATAAGTAATATCAAACGGATTCCCATATAGACAGCTTTTTCAAGTCCTTCCCATGTAATATTGCGAAGTAACCATACATCAATCACTGGCGTTCCCGGTGTCAAAAACAGATTGAAGGAAACCGTGATCAGTAAAATGATGACAATACTCTTTAATCCTCGCGCAATAAACTGAAATGGAACAGTTGACAGCTTAATCACAGCTGCCAGTGCTAGTACAGCTAACAGATAACAAATTGGACCATCTGCTGTAAACAAGCTAATGATATAAAGCATGGTTCCTGCTAGCTTGACACGGGGATCTAATTTATGGATGAGGGAATTGGCCGCATAATACTGTCCAATTGTAATATCTCGAATCATACGTCACTCTCCTCTTTCTTTTTCTTATGATTAGCTGGGCAAAGCAAATCTGCAAGATTTCTTTTTGCCTCCGAAACGGTAATAGCATTTTCAAACACCGGATAGCCTTGCGTTTTTAGTCGATGCATCAGCTGCGTCACCTGTGGAATCGCAAGACCCATCTCATGGAGCTCTTTTTCATGTTCAAATACTCTTCTTGGCTGATCATCAAACACAATTTTTCCGCCATTTACGACAAGCAGTCGTCCTGCATACTGTGCGACATCCTCCATGCTGTGTGAGACAAGCACAATTGTGATGCCGCGTTCTTTTTGAAGCTTTGAAAGCTGTCCTAAAATATCATCTCGACCCTTCGGATCAAGACCTGCCGTTGGCTCATCCAAAATCAAAATTTCTGGATTCATTGCCAAAACACCTGCAATTGCGACACGTCTCTTTTGTCCACCTGAGAGTTCAAACGGCGACACTTCATACAGAGCTTCGTCGATTCCTACCATTTGAAGTGCCTCTTTTGCACGGGATTTAATTTCTTCCTCTGTTAATCCCTGGTTTTTCGGTCCAAAGCAAACATCTTTAAAGACGGTCTCCTCAAATAGCTGATACTCTGGATATTGGAATACCAAGCCAACCTTGCTTCGAAGCGTCTTTAGCGGATATCCTTCCTGCCAGATATCGTTTCCTTTGTAGGTGATGGTTCCGCTAGTTGGCTTCATCAGTCCGTTTAGATGTTGAATCAATGTCGATTTTCCAGAACCGGTGTGACCAATGATACCGATAAATTCATTTTCTCGGATCGACAAAGTCACATCATTTAATGCAGGAAATGGATTTTTGCTGTCTGGATCGTAGACATGGGTTACATGGTCAAGCTTTAGTAACACAGGAGCGTCTGATAACACTTCCTCATCAAAATTATTCTCTGTATTGAAATCTTTTTCTAATGCAAAGCTTTTTTCTGATGCTAATGACTCTTTATATTTGTTTTCCTTTTTCTGATCCTGTGCACTCTTTTCCCACACTTTCCGAAACTCGCCTGCAAACTCATCGATTGTCAATACCCCATCTGTAAATGGCAGCCCTTCTTTTTTCAACTCCCATGCAAGCTCTGTCACCTGCGGCACATCGAGATGATAGCGCTTTAGCTGCTCTACCTGTGAAAAAATCTGTCTCGGCGTTCCGTCATCGACGATTCGACCACCATCTACTACGACAACACGATCTGCATCAATGACTTCTTCCATATAGTGTGTGATCAAAATGACCGTGATTTTTTCTTTTCTATTGAGTTCATGAACCGTATCTAGCACTTCTTTTCGTCCACTCGGATCGAGCATTGCCGTCGGCTCATCCATTACGATGATCTGTGGCTTCATCGCCATAATTCCGGCGATTGCGACACGCTGCTTCTGACCACCCGACAATTTATTTGGAGATTGCAATCGGTACGCCTCCATACCAACTGCCTTTAGACTCGCATCGACACGCTTCCAGATTTCTTCGGTTGGTACACCCATATTTTCTGGCCCGAAACCGACATCCTCCTCGACAACATTCGCAACAATCTGGTTATCCGGATTCTGAAAAACCATACCGGTTGATTGGCGAATTTTCCAAAGATTTTTCTCATCTGATGACAATCGATCTGATATATATACAGTTCCCTCGGTGGGCAGCAACAGTGCATTCAAATGCTTTGCAAGCGTCGACTTACCCGATCCGTTATGACCCAATATTGCGACAAAACTTCCTTTCTCAATATCAAGAGACACCTCTTCTAGAGCAGTCTTCTCTCCGATCTCCTCACCGTTGTCTCCGTACTTTGTGAAACGGTGAACCAGATTTTTTATACTGATAATTCCCATTGCTGCCTCCTCTCGTGAATACGCGATTATCATAACATGACGCTAAGCGAATTGCAAGTAATACAAAATAAAGCCATGCAGGTATCTGCATGGCTTATCCTCTATTCGTATGGAATTGTTTGTCAGAATTAAACTAACTCTAACAGTACTTCCATTGCGTTGTCACCCTTACGAAGACCGATCTTTACGATACGAGTGTAACCGCCGTTACGGTTAGCGTACTTTGGAGCGATCTCATCGAAGAGCTTCTTGGTCATATCTACGGACTTGGTTCCCTTCTTCTTACCAGCGTTGGTAGTCGGAACCTCAGTTACTCCGTAGAGAACCTTTAACATCTGTCTTCTTGCATGAAGTCTGGAAGCCTTATCCTTCTGGATCTCCTTCTCAACCTCATCATAAACAGTAACCTTCTTGCCGTTTACTACTTCCTTTACGTTCTTGCCGTCAGCGTCCTTGCGGGCAACCTTAGCCTTAACAGTAACGGTCTCGTAGTTATCCTTTTCCTTAACAGCCAGAGCGATCAGTCCTTCAGCAACCTTCTTGACTTCCTTTGCTCTTGCTTCTGTTGTAACAATCTTGCCATTGTAAAGAAGACTTGTAACCTGGCCTCTGATCAGGGCCTTTCTCTGGTTAGAAGTTCTTCCAAGCTTTCTGTAACCTGCCACTGTGATTTACCTCCGTTTAACTTACTCTTCACCGGACTTAAAATCCAACCCCAGTTCCTTCAGCTTTGCGTTAACCTCATCAAGAGATTTCTTACCAAGGTTTCTAACTTTCATCATATCCTCAGCAGTCTTGTTGCAAAGTTCTTCAACTGTGTTGATGCCGGCTCTCTTCAAACAATTGTAGGAACGAACGGACAGCTCCAGTTCATCGATGTTCATCTCGAGAACCTTTTCCTTCTCATTGTTTTCCTTTTCAACCATGACCTCAGCGGACTTGGCATTCTCGGAAAGATCAATGAACAGGTTCAGATGCTCGTTAAGAACCTTTGCAGCCAGGCTGACTGCTTCATCTGGTGCTAACGTACCGTTAGTATATACGTCGAGTGTCAGTTTATCATAATCAGTAACCTGTCCTACACGGGTATTCTCAACAGTCACATTGACTCTCTCGATTGGTGTGTAGATGGAATCTACTGCAATCACGCCGATTGGCAGCTCACTGTTCTTATTCTTCTCTGCACTGATATATCCACGTCCCTTGGTAATGGTAAGCTCCATATAGAGACGGCAATCTTCTCCGCCACTAAGTGTTGCAATTACCTGGTCCGGATTCATAATTTCAATATCCTGATCTACCTGAATGTCAGCAGCGGTAACAACACCCTCGCCCTCATGCTCGATATAAGCAATCTTTGGCTCGTTGGTCTCGCTGTTGTTCTTGATCTCAAGACTCTTAACATTCATGACGATCTCTGTAACATCTTCTTTCACTCCCGGGATAGAGGAGAACTCGTGAAGCACGCCCTCAATCTTAATCTGACTGACAGCTGCACCCGGAAGCGAAGACAGCATGATTCTTCTTAAGGAATTGCCAAGTGTAATACCGTAGCCTCTCTCAAGCGGCTCTACTACAAACTTGCCATATCTGTTATCCTCAGACATCTCCTTAATTTCAATCTTGGGTTTTTCGAAATCAAACACTATTAGCCCCTCCTTATAGGATGCTCTTAAGAGAAGCACTCAAATAAAATCAACTTGTTTAGCAGTACGCCGCGAACAAGCGCAAGACACTTACTGCTAAACAAACAAGGATTATTATTTGGAATACAACTCGACAATCAGCATCTCGTCTACCGGAACATCGATCATCTCTCTGGTTGGAAGCTGCTTAACAGTTCCGCTTAAAGCCTCGATGTTTGCGTCTAACCACTCCGGTACCATTCTGCTGCCTGTTACTGCTACGATGTCCTTATAACGCTGGGAATCCTGAACCTTTTCCTTGATGGAGATTACATCACCAGCCTTGATTAAGTAAGACGGGATGTTTACACAGGAACCGTTTACAAGCACATGCTTGTGGTCAACAATCTGTCTAGCCTCGTCTCTTGTACGAGCGAAACCAAGACGGAAAATAACATTATCTAATCTACGCTCCAGAAGAATCATCAGGTTCTCACCGGTCATACCAGTCTGACGCTCTGCCTTTGCATAATAATTTCTAAAAGGTTTCTCCAAAACACCATAGATAAGCTTTGCCTTCTGCTTCTCACGCATCTGCAGACCGTACTCGCTCATCTTCTTATTAGCTCTCTTAGACTGTCTATTAGACTTCTTGTCATATCCAAGATAAATTGGGTCCATATCAAGAGATCTGCATCTCTTAAGCACTGGAACTCTACTTACTGCCATCTTTAATACCTCCTAATTAAACTCTTCTACGCTTTGGCGGACGACAACCATTGTGCGGAACTGGTGTCACATCCTTGATGCTGGTAACTTCAAGACCACATGCCTGAAGTGCACGGATAGCTGCCTCACGACCTGAACCCGGTCCCTTTACCATAACATCAACGGACTTTAATCCATGTATTAAAGCTGCCTTAGTAGCAGTCTCTGCTGCCATCTGAGCTGCATAAGGAGTAGATTTCCTTGAACCTTTAAATCCAAGACCGCCTGCACTTGCCCAGGATAAAGCGTTTCCCTGGGTATCAGTCAACGTAACAATAGTATTGTTGAAAGATGACTGAATATGGGCCTGTCCACGTTCAACGTTTTTCTTTACACGCTTTTTTGTCACTTTCTTTGCTGACACATTCTTAGCCATTAAACTAACCTACTTTCTTCTTATTTCTCTTTCTCTCTCTACGAGTAGTTATAAGCTGCTGTTTTTAAATTACTTCTTCTTGTTAGCAACTGTCTTCTTAGGACCCTTACGTGTTCTAGCGTTGGTCTTTGTCTTCTGTCCGCGGACAGGAAGGCTCTTTCTGTGACGGATGCCTCTGTAGCAACCAATCTCCTGGAGTCTCTTGATATCCAT
>CAUCWU010000177.1 GCA_958446555.1 uncultured Lachnospiraceae bacterium
GGAACGGACAAGAAGGCTGCTCAGGCTGATGAGGCTGTGCAGGAAGCTGTGAATAAAGTGGCAGAGGCATTGGGCGACACAGGTCGCATCTTGGTGCGTGAGTCTGGCACCGAGCCCGTTGTCCGCGTTATGGTGGAAGCTCCTGACCACGACACCTGCCAGAAGTATGTAGATGAAGTTGTGGAAACCATCAAGAGTCGGGGTTACGGAGTTTGAGAGAACTGCTGAGCCAGATCCACTGTGCTTGGATGGTTCAGCTCGGATAGAAACAATCCAATGAATAGAAAAAATCTTTCAACGATTATACTCCTGATCTTGATTATTGCTGTTTCTGTCTTGGCAGTGATGCCGGATAAAATGGTTGACCACGATTCGGGTGATATCGCCTCAGAGCTGGAAGTTTCAGAATCTGTAGATGGCAATGTGACAAGCACGAGCTATGTGAATACCGAAGGTGTGGTCACAGATGCGATTGACATGGGTTATGCCACGGTGCAGAGAACTCGAAATGCAGAGGGAAGAATTATTGAGGAATTCTACCTTGACGCCGAGGAAAATCCTGTCAAACGGTATGATGACTATTGTGGTATTGCGTATGAGTATGGAAATGGCACGGTGAAGATCACCTATCTTGGTGACGATGGGATTCCCATGATGCGCAGTGCTGGATATGCTACAATAGTACGCACAGTCGATGACAATGGTCGAGCGATTGATGATTACTACTATGACCTCGATATGCAACCTGTTTCTTGCAACGGGTACTATGGGCAGCATAGAGAATATGATTCCAACGGTCAGAATAACAGCGTGACCTATCTTGATCGGGACGGACAGCCAGTGTGTTCCACATCCGGGTATGCCTGTAAGAGGTATGACAGAGATGATTTGGGCACAGTAACGGCAGAGCATTATTTCAATGTACAAGGGAATCCAGCAAAGGCGCCTCTTGGACAGTACGGTGAGCGATACCAGCGAGATGAGAACAGTCAGATTATTCAGATTACCTACCTTGATGCAGACGGCAGTCCAGCCCCCACAAGTGTAGGCTACACTATTCTGAAGCGTACTTATCATCGCGATGGTACTGCTGCTACGGATATGTATTTCGATGAGGATGGTAATCCGATAGCTCTATCCAAAGGACAGTATGGAATCAAGCACAGTGGTAAAGTGAGTCTGCTGCTTACTAAGAGCGGGAACATCATGCTTTGCGTGGATAACATTCTGAATGGATTTCCGGCTATGGTTGTTGTCTCTGGCGTGATAATCTGCATCTTGATGCTACTTCTGCCCGAAAAAGTGAGCGTGGCTTTAACAATCGCATATGTGGTATTCATCCTCTACGAAACGCTGATGTTCCGGGAGACAGGGGATGCAAGAACAAACTTTGTCCTATTTTCCTATGCAGATAGGTTCTTCGCAAAACAAAGTGTGAGAGTTGGTGTGATCAACAATATCTGGTTATTCATACCGCTTGGAACAGGGCTGTATCGGAACATCAGGAAGAAGTGGGTGCTCCTGATTCCGCTCCTGTTCTCGATAGCGATTGAGACCACCCAGTATATTACGGGACTCGGTATCGCAGAGTTCGATGATGTGTTTGGGAATACGCTGGGAGGATGGATTGGAATCCTAACAGCGTGTACAGCACTGAGAACGAAATGGAAAAAGCTGCCAAGAAGAGGAAGGCGAAGGATTCCAAAAGGAGAGCGGAAAGCCCTTTGGTAAAACAAAATGCTACATCTATTCAGAACAAAGTTTGACATAAAAAGAAAGGAGCTATAAATGTTCGACAGCGGTGCAATTGTATCTCTTTATACGAAGTATGGATTTGAAGTGGAAGATGAAACTCATCCGAGTCTATATCTTGCCTTTTCTCATAGTAGTGGATATTTCCAAAACGCAGAGATTCTATTGATAGATCCGGAATTCGATTGCGAAACGCTGGAGAAAGAATATAAGGATGCTGGCTTCTCTGTAAAGGTTAGCAAATTTTTAGGAATTGAACAACTGCATGAGCGGCTATTTGATGGGTTTTTTGCACCTGAAAGTAACTATAGATCCTTAAGACGAGAATATGATCGATACACGAAGAAACAAACGGAAAAAATAGGATTTGCAAATTACAAATTCATTCAATGCCGATTTGTTGACGATAACAATGAACCTCAGAAAAACCTAATTGAATATATATATAATCGTCTGTTTTTGCAAGGAGCACAATTGATTATCGTTGAAGCGGCAGCTGGATTTGGGAAGACCAGCGTGTCATATGAGTTAATAAAAAAACTTGCCGATGAGCCACAAGGAACGATTCCTATTATTACAGAATTGTCAAAAAACCGAACAGCATCGATTTTTAGGTATGTGCTTTTAAGCGAAATCGATAGTAAATTTTCGGGGCTTAACTCTGAATTGGTTACATATGAGATTAAGCAGGGAAGAATTCCATTGATTATTGATGGCTTCGATGAACTGCTTTCAAAGTCACATGATGATGTCCAACAAAATTTGAACGATGAAGATGAAAAAACTGCACAAACAATGCTGTCTACTATCGCTCAACTTCTTGACCAAAATAGTAAAGCGAAAATTGTGCTTACATCGAGAAAAAGTTCAATTTTTGCGGGGGATTTGTTTGAAAAGTGGTCGGATAAATATCTTCCTTCATGTCAGATTACGCGTATTCAAATTATACCGCCTGTTGCATCTGACTGGTTGGATATGGCCAAAATTAATATTTTAAAGTCAAGGGGAATTGTGTTTGATGACATTTCGAATCCAACTCTATTGACGTTTCTTTCCGCTCAAAGTAATGAAGATATCTTATCTGAATTCACGTCAGTCGATTCGATTTTAACGCAGTATTTTAATATCCTTCTCGAACGTGAAAAGGAACGTCAATCGCTTCCCTTGAAGGTTGAGGAACAACTTGCTCTCATGGAAAAGGTTGCAGGCACAATGGCATCGTTTAAGCAATCGACGTGTACGAACACCGAGATGAAAGATATTATTCAGATGTCGCTGGAAGATGAACTTTCTAATTACCTGAACCGATATAGTATGTTCCCGGAAAACGATGTGCCTACAGAGGGAGAATTTTTACAAAAGTTGGCGCATCATGCTCTTTTAGATCGCATTCCCAATACATCCAATTTGATTGGTTTTATAAATGATTTCATATTTGGATATTTACTATCGGAGGCGCTGGTTAATGGACTGATTCAAGATTTGTCGCCTAAAGAAATTGAAGAGAAATACTGGAATCTTATGGTCACGGCTTATGGAGTTTGCAGCGATAATAAAAGAAAAGCACTTCATAAAATTATTGTGGAAAATTCAATCGAACTGTCACCGTATGAGGAATTGCACGTTGATCTTTCACTTCTAAGAAAGATTTCGCATGATTACGATCGAAATTATTATGAGTCGGTCTATTTTGGCGAGAACGTCATCTTGGAAACCGCACATTTTAGAGATTGCGTTTTTTCCTGCTGTACATTCAGTTCATGTGTGATTGGAACAGATACATTTCTTGATTGCCGGTTTTATGGATGTCGCTTTTATGACATAAAAATATCGGAGAAGTCCACACGGATGAAATGTCACCTTATTTTTTCTAATTGTTTTGGAGAAGATGAACTCCGAAAAGCAACATGTGAAGAACCACAAATTCCTCTTTTAAGCAGTGAAACAGAATATGAGAGGAAAGTTCTTGAACAATATTGGAGACCGGGTAGTGATCATGCAGATAGAAGACGTCTGTTTTCAACATTATTTAAAGGATATGCACAGCAAGATTACGATGGTATATCAGAGGCGATAGATCGTTTATATGGAAAAGAAATACTGCTGCATAAGAATAATTGTATTGAATTGAACTTCGAAAAAATGTCTGAAATCAGATCTATTCTTGGGAGATAAGATGAATGTTCAAAAATTTGGGCTAACTGAAAGAGCTGTAAATGAGATTATCGAAGAAATTAAAGGAGTTCTTCAGAAGTCTGGACTGTACTTTAGAATATTTGGCAGAGTTAAGTCTGGTCCGTCGATTGAGGAAAAAATAAAAAGGAAGGGCTATCGTATTGATGGAAAACATATGCAGGACATTATCGGCGTTCGTATCACACTTTATTTTTCCGATGATGTTCTACTCTGCCAAAAGATAATCGAACAAAGCTATGACGTTGTTGATATATCAAAAACAACCGCTGAACCAGAAAAATTTTGCCCAGAGAGACTTAATTTAGTGTGTTCTATGCGTGATAAAATTTCAGATCAATTTGATAATTCAATATGGAAAGAATACCCGATTGACAAAACCTTTGAGGTTCAGATTCGAACTGTTTTCTCTGAGGGATGGCATGAAGTAGAGCATGATATTCGTTATAAGAGCATTGCGGACTGGAGTGAATACCCTGAACTTTCAAGAAACCTAAATGGTGTGTTTGCAACGCTTGAGACATGCGATTGGGCGATGCTTTCTATTATTAATAATTTGGCATATCAACAATATAAGAAAAAGCAATGGGCACAAATGATAAAAACGAAAATGCGAATTCATTTACAGGATGATAAACTGTCTGGTAGTATTGTGGAACTGTTGAATGAAAACCAGGAAATCGCTAAGCAGTTCTTTAGAGCAGATAGATCATCGGTTCTTCTTTTTATGGCATGTGATTTAAAGAAGAGTGTGCCACTGACTCTTGATAATATAGTGTACATAATCAATGCATGTGCCGTTAAAAACACAACCGTTGCAAATCTTGCGCCATCAATAATCCAAGCTAGACTCCCAAGAATTTGTGATTGAGAGTGAAACGCAATATCTGAACATTTATGGAGCACTTGGCTAAGGTAAATAGGAGAACTGATGCGGATATAAAAGAATTGTTTTCAAATTGATATAAAATTTAGGCCATGCCCACGCATGGCTACGCCGTCCATCGATGCTGCCTCTACGTGGCGGACGGCAGGCAACGGAGAGCGTTTCCGTCTAAAGCATGATTACAACTTTGAAATGGAGAGTGACACAAACAACTAGCCTTTAGAAAGGAAGGTTTGAAAAGCTACGATAGATATTGCTTGCAGACTTGCGGAGTGATATACTTTAGTTATAATAAATAGAAAGAGGTTTGTGTCCTATGCCCAGAACTAAAGGTAGCAAGAATAAGCCCAAAACTGTGACTGCTGATTTTGCAACGCAGATTGCGGAAAAGCAGTCCGCAAGGGAAGCACTCGCAGTTGAGATTGCATCCATCACTGCAAACATTGACACGTTGAAGGCTGATCTGAAAGTGAAGAAGACTGCTCTGAAGAAGGCCGAAAAAGAAGTGGCCACTCTGGAAGCAAAGAAAGCAAAGGCAGATGCTAAGGCCGCTGAAGAAGCGAAGAAGACCGAAGCAGAGGCTGTGCTGAAGAAGCTGCTGGCCAGTGGCATGAGTGCGGATGAAATCCTCGAAAAACTGAAATAAGATCGGCCGTGTGGACAAACTGAACTCCAGAAGTTCATACGGCTTTTTTTGAAGGTCGCTATATAGTTTATAACGGAAATAAAAGAAATGGAGTGTGACATAAAATGAATTTATCAAAAATACATCATATTGCAATCATCGTATCTGACTATGAAGCAGCTAAGGATTTCTATGTGAACAAGCTGGGATTCTCTGTCATC
>CAUCWU010000178.1 GCA_958446555.1 uncultured Lachnospiraceae bacterium
GGGTTCATAACAGAACCACGAACTGTTGGGCGGATACCCATGTGACGCTTACGTCCTGCCTTACCAATGTTAACCAGAGAGTGCTCTCCGTTACCAACTACACCGATAGTAGCACGGCAGTTGATCGGAACCATTCTCATCTCACCGGATGGAAGTCTTAAGGTAGCATACTTGCCTTCCTTAGCCATCAACTGAGCAGCAACACCAGCGGAACGTACCATCTGTGCACCAGCACCCGGATACAGCTCAACGTTGTGTACCTCAGTACCAATCGGAATTAAGGATAATGGTAAACAGTTACCAAGTCTAGCCTCTGCATGCTCACCGTTCATGATCTTCTGACCAACCTTAAGTCCCTGAGGAGCTAAGATGTAAGCCTTCTGACCATCTGCGTAGCAGATAAGAGCGATATTAGCTGTTCTGTTCGGATCGTACTCGATAGAAAGAACGGTTGCAGGAATGTTATCCTTGTTGCGCTTGAAATCAATGATTCTATATTTTCTTCTGGAACCGCCGCCCTGATGTCTTACGGTAATCTTACCCTGATTGTTGCGGCCGGAGTTCTTCTTTAAAGATACTGTCAGGGATTTCTCTGGAGTGCTCTTTGTGATCTCAGTGAAATCCAGACCCGTCATATTTCTTCTGGACGGTGTATATGGGTTATACTTTTTGATTCCCATGATTGTTCTCCTTTACAGCATTTATTGTCACGCTTTTGTGCGTATATTCCTTGTGGGAATTACAGACCTGCAAATACCTCAATCTCCTTGCTGTTCTCAGTCAAGGTTACGATTGCCTTCTTTGTCTTAACGGTCTTTCCTTCTGTTCTTCCTCTTCTCTTGGTCTTGCCGTCGTTGTTCATTGTGTTAACGGTCTTAACCTCGGTTCCAGGGAACATCTTCTCTACAGCTTCCTTGATCATTGCCTTGTTAGCTTCCGGATGAACCAGGAAAGTGTACTTCTTGTCAGCCATGATGTCCATGCTCTTTTCTGTAACAACCGGCTTTAAAATAACGTCATAATATCTAATATCAGCCATTACGCATAGACCTCCTCAATCTTCTCTACTGCTGCCTTAGTAGCAACAACAGTGCTGTACTTCAGAATATCGTATACGTTGATCATGTCTGCCTGTGCAGTCTTTACAGATGCTACATTGTTTGCGGACTTGATTACGTTCTGATCGTTCTCAGCCAGAACAACTAAAGCCTTGGAAACCTTCAGGTTGTTCATAACCTCTACGAACTTCTTGGTCTTAATCTCGTTCAGAGCCAGCTCATCAACAACGATGAACTTATTCTCCTGTACTCTGCTGGTCAGAGCAGACTTCAGAGCAGCTCTCTTCTCTTTCTTGTTCAGCTTAATGGTGTAATCTCTCGGTACTGGAGCGAATACAACACCACCGCCTGTCCACTGCGGAGCTCTTGTTGAACCCTGTCTTGCATGACCGGTTCCTTTCTGTCTCCATGGTTTTCTTCCGCCTCCGGATACCTCAGAACGTGTCTTTGCTTTCTGAGTTCCCTGACGCTCTGCTGCCAGATGTGCGGTAACTACCATCTTTACCAGATGCTCATTGACTTCTACGCCAAAGATTGCATCGTTCAGATCCATCTTACCGACCTCGGCACCCTGCATATTATAAACAGCTACTGTAGCCATTAGTGTGGTCCTCCTTCCAACTCTGTAAAAGCGATCAAGCCTTTACTGAATACTTCAATGTTACTAAAGACTTCTTCGGTCCAGGTACTGCACCCTTAACCAGAATCAGGTTCTGCTCAGCATCAACTCTTACGATCTCAAGGTTCTGGATTGTTACCTGTACATGTCCCATATGACCTGGCATGTGCTTACCCTTGAATACGCGTCCTGGTGTTGTTGC
Organism: uncultured Lachnospiraceae bacterium; assembly: GCA_958446555.1. Taxonomy (GTDB): domain Bacteria; phylum Bacillota; class Clostridia; order Lachnospirales; family Lachnospiraceae; genus Anthropogastromicrobium. Next base: position 1,880 of record CAUCWU010000178.1, read on the forward strand.
AGGGCCGTTAGAACCAGCATGACGATGGTACTTAGAACCATGAGCCATAGGTCCTCTGGACTGTCCGTGTCTCTTAATAGCGCCCTGGAAGCCCTTACCTTTGGAGATTGCAGTAGCATCAACCTTCTCGCCTGCTGCGAAAACGTCTGCCTTAATCTCATCCTTAACTGAGTAATTCTCAGCATCATCAAGTCTGAACTCTCTTACGAATCTCTTGTAAGAAACGCCAGCCTTGTCAAAATGTCCCTTAACTGCCTTGTTAACCAGCTTCTCGCGCTTGTCAACAAAGCCTACCTGAACTGCGCTGTAACCGTCGTTTGCTACGGTCTTAACCTGTGTTACTACACATGGTCCAGCCTGCAGTACGGTAACCGGAACCAGTGTGCCCTTTTCGTCGAAGATCTGTGTCATTCCGACCTTTGTTGCTAAAATAGCCTTCTTCATCCTATTACCTCCTGTGAATCTACAGCGGATTGGAGATTTTCTCCAATCATCCTAGAACCGTGGACATAAGTGGAACAATTGCTTGTTGCTTCTATATCAACGTAATTCCGGACATACTTGTTTAAAATTACTTGTTCTTCATCTTAATATCAATATATACACCAGCTGGCATCTCCAGACGGGACAGAGAATCTACTGTCTTCTGAGATGGCTGAATGATATCGATGAGTCTCTTGTGAGTTCTCTGCTCGAACTGCTCTCTGGAGTCCTTGTACTTGTGTACTGCTCTCAGAATGGTAACAACCTCTTTCTTAGTCGGCATCGGAACCGGTCCGCTTACCTTAGAGCCTGTTTTCTTAACAGTATCAACGATCTTTGCAGCGGACTGATCTACCAGCTGATGATCGTATGCCTTCAGAGTGATTCTCATTACTTGACTTGCCATAAAAAAAAGCCGCCTCCTTTTCGCACTTTTTGAATAAGTACGACAAGTGGTGACTGTACACTACCCCGTGCGTTTCCTAATCCCGCACAGTCCGTTTCTACCTCAATGTTTGTAGATGTTTCATTGTATACAGTGACTTGTCGCCAGTTTCTTAACTTGACATTCGCTCCACGGAAAACCTGCCCTATTGGCAGCAACCTCGCGCTTCATTGCTATCATGTCACAGCAAGGTATACTATACACTATGTTGCAGGAAAATGCAAGTACTTTTTTTAATTTTTTTCAACTTTTTTTTTAGAGGTTTTTTCTTCCTGTTTTGGGTGGTCATCAAGAAAGCATACAGTTCAAAATGATTGACAGAAAACGAGTTCTTTCTTATACTTATAGAAGTGATTATAAAATTACTGATACCAACGAATTGCTCAGTTGCATTGCAACTCTCGCAATTCTAAAAACATTCGATATCGCATATATATAAGAAAGGTTGGATATTACTATGTGGTTAGCTGATAACTGGAAGGACTATGAAGTCCTTGACACCTCAAATGGTGAAAAGCTGGAGCGCTGGGGCAAGTATCTGTTGGTTCGTCCAGACCCTCAGGTTGTATGGAATACGCCTCACGAAAATCCAGGTTGGAAAAAGAAGAATGGACATTATCACAGAAGCAGCAAGGGAGGCGGTGAGTGGGAGTTTTTCTCACTTCCACAGCAGTGGAGCATTCACTATGGCAATTTGACGTTTCAGTTAAAGCCATTCTCCTTTAAGCACACCGGATTATTCCCTGAGCAGGCTGCAAACTGGGATTGGTTCTCTGGTCTAATCAAAAATGCAAACCGCCCGATCAAGGTTTTGAATTTGTTTGCCTATACAGGTGGTGCGACTCTTGCCGCTGCTGCTGCCGGTGCATCTGTTACTCATGTAGATGCATCCAAGGGAATGGTTGCTTGGGCAAAGGAGAATGCTGCATCCTCTGGACTATCTGATGCACCGATCCGCTGGATCGTAGATGACTGTCAAAAGTTTGTTGAGCGTGAGATTCGTCGTGGCAATCACTATGACGCAATTATCATGGACCCGCCTTCCTACGGACGTGGACCAAAGGGCGAGATCTGGAAGATTGAGGATGCAATTCATCCACTCGTATCTCTGTGTGCACAGCTGCTCTCCGATAAACCACTGTTTTTCTTAATTAATAGCTATACAACTGGCTTTGCTGCTTCGGTTTTGACCTATCTTCTTGGACTTGAAGTTGTAAGCAAGTTTGGTGGACATGTAGTTTCTGATGAGATTGGTCTTCCGGTAACACAGTCAGGACTGGTATTGCCGTGCGGATCTTCTGGTAGATGGACGAGCGTATAAAGTAATATATAATATAGAAGAAACTCCTTCAAAAAAGACTGGCCTCCCGAAAGAGGTCAGTCTTTTTTCGCATTTTTAATTGTAACTTTATTGCGGAACTTCCTGGAACAATGTCTGTCCTGCTCCAAGAGGAAGATATCCTGCATTTCCGGCTGCATCTTCAACATACAGATAAAATGCGCCCAGTTCTGTTGAGGAAAGTATCAGCTTTCTTGGGAATACCTGTGTACCTGCTCCTAATGTTGCAGCTGCTGGAGCATCGGTTGCTGCTGAGCTTAACAGATTGGTATCAGCTGCTAGGATATAGTTGAACTGCTCCTGAGAAGTCAGATCTACCAACTCATACTCATAATTTCCGGTTGTCTCGCTGAGTGCATCCTCTGTGATTGCGCCATCTTTTAACTCATATGGGATCTTGCAAGCATAGCGTCCTAAACTGTCAATTGTAATTGGATTTGTAACTGCTAAGGTAAATCCACCATTCTCATCGAATGTGCCATTTGCAGATGACGGTGTTAAGACATGAGACGTATTATACAGGCGAGATGCAGTTCCGTATCCATTTAATACAGAGAAGTTTCCATCCTGCATTAACGGTGCAGAAAGATCTGTTCCATTAAATACCTGGAAGCTAGTGACAGAATTGTCAGCTCCTGTTCCGACAACAACAAGATTTAACTGGTTATCGGATGTATTTAAATCACATACCTCTACCTTATAAACTGCACTACTTCCACTGCCTACTGTATAATCAGTACCATTCATATTGATGATTAGACTGCTTGTAACACCATCTTCGGCAACCTCGGTGCGATACTTGAAGAAGTCAGCTGCACCATCTCCGTCAAGATCTGCCGTATAATTGGTTCCCTCATTGGAAAGCGTAACTGCTGTTCCATCGGTAAAGGAAATCTCTGTTGCCGGATCGCTTGGCTGTGTCTCAACCTGCGGAATTTCCTGAGGCTGAATCTGAGTTAGACCAGTGTAAGCATCTTTCACAACACCATTATGAACATCCATTGAACCATTCTCAAACTGCATGCCATCCTGTGTCCAAGATACATTGATATAGCTTGGTGTACCTGCTGCATCGGTAAATGCAATTTGAATCAGATTTCCTACTGCTGTTGAACGATTCCAGAAATGAAGATCGCTCGGCTCTGTTCCAATTAATGCGCTTACCTGTGACCAGATATCTGCTGCGCCTGGCATCGCATCAAACTGACTCTGTCCAATTTCCTGCGCAACATATTCGCTGTAAGAACCATCCGAAGCAAGTAGATAGGCAACTCCATTTGAGCCATTGTCTAACTGTAAGCTGATTCCATCTGATACAAATACACCTGGAAGCAAATCTGCTACCATATAACCATTTGTACCATCTGCTCCATAGATACAGGAATAGGACTCGCCTGTTGATGTTGTTACGCTTAAAACAAACTGTGTTGAACCATTTGCAATCGCATTGACACTGCAAGATGCAACATCTGTGATTGGGAAGATCTCAGTTGTGCTGGAAGTAGAATCTTCTGCATTATA
>CAUCWU010000179.1 GCA_958446555.1 uncultured Lachnospiraceae bacterium
ACTCTGCTTTCTGTCCAAGACAGGTGGTTGCTGCAAGTGTAAAGCCCTGATGACTTGCCCCCCAGATTGCCAGATGCTTTCCCTCTAACTCTTTCGAGAGGGCTTCCATCTGCTTTCGGATGCTTGCTAAACTATCGCCGAGCGCGGTTAGCTCTGGTGTAAAATCTTTCCATGAGGAAACCTGCTTCACCGGTGTCTTTGTCTTTTTCACCATCACAGAGAGCGTATCGCGGTTGATCATCTCCTTACTTTCTACCACAAAGCCATTCTGATTTAACAGATAGGTCAGTGAATCAAATGTAAAATAAGCCAAATGATCGTGAATTAACTCATAGTAGGTGTTGTGATCGGTGATGTACTCGAAGCTTGGAACAGTAATGAGTCCAACTCCATCCTCTGTCAAATTGTTGTACAGACAAGTCAACATCACATCTGGATGTGGCTGATGCTCTAGAAAATTAAAGGATAAAAATGCGTCAAATGGACCGCCAGAGATCTTTGTATCCACGGTCTCTGTAAAACCATAGGATACGTTCAATCCATCCTCTTTTGCAATCTCTACAAGAGACTTGTCATGCTCAACGCCGTATCCTTCCACCGGAAACTCTCTTAAGACACGCAAAAACTCTCCTCTGCCACAGCCAGCTTCCACAATCTTCTTTCCTTCTAGATGATAGCGATCAATAAATTCGCGGTACTGGCGGCGACGAAGCTCCACCATTGTAGTGGAATAGCCACCTGCGCGGATGACATCGCGGTAATAAGGAACCGGCTCACAGTCAAACTGAATCAAGCCACAGTTTTTGCACTGGCACAGAGGCAAGTGAATGCCTTTTTCATTTTTTACCTGTTCTTTGTCCGGCATATGCTGTGCCGCTGCCGGCATATTGTCAAATGCAAGGATCGCCGTACCTTCTAGCGATGCCTTGCATGAAATGCATTTTCCCATGTTCTCCCTTTCTATCATCCCCCGGATTCCCTCTGCAAAAGGCACCCTCTGTTCAAACCCGATTGCTTCCTGTAGCTTTGTGATATCTGGATTGAGGGACGTGACGCCCTCCGCATTCGGCGGGCGCTTACCATACAGACACTCCCCTTTGCCACCGCACAGTGACCGGATCTCTTCTATATAATCTCGAAGTGGTCTTGTGTCTTCTCCGGCTACATTGTAGACACCGGCTGGCGCATCACCAACTAAAAGTGTCACTAGCGCACGAATCGCATCAGTGATATAGAGATAGTTCCACAGCTGTGTGCATGCACCTAGCTCCATTGTGCCGTCTTCTTTGAATGCGCGAATACAGCTCTCGACAAGTGACCACGGGTGGTCACCTGGACCGTAGACAGAGAAGACACGCGTGTGAATATAAGTAATTCCTAGCTCTTCTGCACGCTTTTTTGCGAGTTCTCCCACTTTTGCCTTGGCTTTTCCGTACTCGGAAAGTGGATGAAGCGCATCTGTCTCTTTCATCTGTGTATTTCTTACGCCGTACTCGGCCTGCGATCCACAAAATAGAAATCGCTTACAGCCAATCGCGGCTGCAACCTCTAGCGCATCTAGCGCATAGACGGCATTCATTGACTGAACATCAGTGAGGGTTCGATTGGCACTTCCTGAGCCATCCCAGCCAAGATGAAGCCAATAGTCGGCCTTTCCAATCTCGTGTGCCCACTTTTGTCCCAGTACGTTTGGTGTTTTTACAAGCTTCTTTAAATTGGAAAGCTCGCACTCAGTAATCTCAAGCAGCTTGTCTTTTTCTTCATCCAAAACTAGATTTTTGCGTCCTGCCGAGTTTGGACGAATCAGCGCACAAACCTCATAGCCCTGATCAATTAGTGATTTTACTGCATGACTTCCAAGAAAGCTTGTCGCTCCTGTCACAATTACACGCATCTCATTCCTCCGACCAGCGCATATTTTTCTTTAGCTCTTCCTCTGGAAGAAATGGTGCCAAATCCTCAAGCGGAGCGGAAACCATGCTGCCATCTGGCATCGGCTTGGATGCAGACTTTGGCTCAAACTTCTGCTCGGTATCAACCATAACCTCACAGATCACAGGTCCTTTGATTGCAAGCGCTTTTTCAATTTTCTCACCCAATTCATCATTATTCTCGATGCGGATAAATGGGAAACCATACGCCGGTGCAAGCTTTGCCATATCCGGGAAGCTTAAATCACCGCTGTCCACTCCGATACCAATCAGTGGTTTTCCAAAATAGTTATTCTGGGTCTGACGAATCGAATGATAACCACCGTTATTGATCAAAAAGATCTTGATCGGATACTGATGATGAATGATTGTCTGAAGCTCCTGAAGATTCATCTGAATGCTGCCGTCTCCGGTCACACAAATGATATCCTGCTCTTTCGTTCCAGTTTCCTTGCAATAACGTTCATTTGCCACACAGGCACCAATTGCTGCCGGAAGATCATAGCCCATTGACGCAATTGCTGAGTTTGTGATAAAACGCTGCCCCTTCTTAATTACATAAGCATGTCCTCCGACTACACAGGCAGAACCATTTCCGACAACTGTAATCTGTCCCTCATTTAGACGGCGGCTCTCTTCCTTAATAAAAGCATAGACATTTGCAAGACCTTTTTGCTCATAATGCTTCTTCTGGACAACCGGATACTCCTTCTTCCAGTTTTCGCAAGCTGCTCTCCATTCATCGCCTTTAAATAACATTTCGCCTTCGGCAAGCTCGTGATCCAGTGCCTTTTCTAGCTTTTCAAGAAGCTCCTTTGCATCGGCCCACACTGGCATTTCCACATGAAGAGACGGTTTTTTTAGCTCCTCTGCATCAATATCGTTCATGATAACAAACGCATGCTTTGCCCAAGACGGCCAGTCATAGTTGACCTGACGAATGCTCAAGCGGCTTCCAATTGACAATAAAAGATCACTGTTTTGCACAGCAAAATTTCCAGCACGATCGCCCATATTTCCGGCACGGCCAGTATATAAAGGATTGTCATCTTCCATCAAATCCGTGCTGTTCCAGCCAGTCACAACTGGAATGCCTAACTTTTCGGTAACGCGCTTAAATACATCAAATGCACCAGCAATACGAATGCCATTTCCAGCATTGAAAACTGGGCGCTTTGCACTGCGAATCTTATTAAGAATAGCTGCCACCTGCTCATCGGTCACGCTTGGAATTTTGTTTGCCTCGTTTTCCTTTGGATCATATCCTACTAGCTCATCAGTCTCAATCATTGCACCCTGAACATTTAACGGAATGTCCAACCAGCACGGACCTGGTCGACCGGTCTGTGCCAAGTAAAGTGCCTTCTCGACTGCATAGCGAATGCGCTTTGGATCTATTACCATCTCACAATATTTTGTCATCGGTTCGACACTCTTACAGATATCATATTCCTGATCGCCAAATGCACGAATGCCAAGTCCGGTGCTTCTAGCTGTCACGTCGTAGCGCACCTGACCAGAAACGATAAGCATTGGGATGGAATCCAGCCAACCACCAACTACGCCTGTGATTGCATTGGTTCCACCAGGACCAGTTGTCACACAGACAGCTGCAATGCGGTTATGAATTCTCGCATAGCTCTCTGCTGCAATTGCACAGGCCTGCTCATGATGATTGTAGACACAGTGCAGTCCCGGCTCATGGCCAAGTCCATCGTCAAGATGCATCGCACCGCCTCCAGTAATCATAAATACATCGGTAATGCCATTTTCAACTAACAGCTTTGCAATATAATTGGATACCTTCATTTTCATAGCGCTCAGCCCTCCAATGCTTCGTGAATAACCTTTGCCATATATTCAATCTTTTCATCCGTCATACCCGGATAAACGCCAACCCAGAAGGTGGATGTCATGATGCGGTCAGTCTGTGTCAGATCACCAACCACACGGTATGCATCGGTTCCTCTGATTGCATCAAAGCACGGATGTTTGATCAGATTTCCAGAAAACAGCATACGAGTCTGTACGCCGTGAGATTCAATATAGTTCACCACCTTGGTACGATCCACACCATCCTTGCAGGTCATAAGGAAACCAAACCAGCTTGGATTGGAGTGTGCAACTGCCTCCGGCAAAATCAGCTTGTCAGTGCAATCAGAAAGAAGCTCTTTTAGGTATGCAAAGTTATGGCGTCTCTTCTCTACAAAGGACGGGAACTTCTTCAACTGTGCACAGCCAACTGCTGCCTGCATATCAGTTGCCTTTAAATTATAGCCAAAATGGGAATAGACATATTTGTGATCATATCCAACTGGAAGCTGTCCATACTGTTTGTCAAAACGATGTCCACAGAAATTGTCGCGTCCTGGTGGGCAGATACAATCGCGTCCCCAATCGCGGAAGGAGCGAACAATGCGGTGAAGCAGCGGGTTATCGGTATAGACAGCACCGCCCTCTCCCATCGTCATATGATGTGGCGGATAAAAGCTAGAGGTTCCAATATCACCGATGGTTCCAGTCAACTTCTCTTTTCCGTCAATCTCATAGACAGAACCAAGTGCATCACAGTTATCCTCAACAAGCCACAGACCATGGCGGTCACAAAATGCCTTTACAGCAGCCAAATCAAACGGATTTCCCAGCGTATGGGCAATCATCACTGCCTTTGTCTTTTCCGACAGTGCATCCTCTAACTTTGTCACATCAATATTGTACTGTGGAATTGTCACATCGACAAATACTGGAACAGCGCCGTACTGAATCACCGGTGTTACTGTTGTCGGGAAACCTGCTGCCACTGTGATCACCTCATCGCCTCTTTTGATCTGGCGATCACCCAAAAGTGGGGAGGTCAGTGCCATAAAGGCAATCAGATTTGCAGAGGAACCAGAGTTGACCAGTGAACAAAAGCGCACACCCAGATACTTTGAAAATTCGCGCTCAAACTCGTCTGTATAGCGTCCTGCTGTCAGCCAAAATTCCAGTGAACTATCTACTAGATTCACCATTTCCTCGCTGTCATAGACACGGGATGCATACGGGATGCGATCTCCCTCTTTAAATTCTTTCTTTGTATTATGATATTTATCGCAATAAGCAGCAACCTGTTTTAGAATTTCTTCTCTTGCCTGCTGTTCATTCATATTCTCAAACATTCCTACTCCTCTCCGTCTGCCAAAAAGCTTCTGATCTGCTCTCTCATGCAGGCATTCATCTTGTCGGCAAGCTCTTTTGGCTCTGCCTGATGGGTCACCAAAAGACTGTATAGCTGATACCACTCGACACTCTTTGCAACTGCCGTCTCAATATTCCAGGTTGGTCTCCAACCGAAGACTCTCTTGACGCGTGAGCAGTCTAATTTCAAAAAGCCTGCCTCGTGAGGGCCGCCGTCACTTTTATTCTCCCACTGCATACCTCTGCCCCAGCTCTTACAAAACAGAGTGGTCAGTGTTCCGGTATCAACACAGTCTGAGTCGTCTGGTCCGACATTGTAGTAGCCGCGAAGTGACGCATCCTCCCACTGTTTTTTTACAATTGTCAAATATAAAAACAGTGGCTCTAACACATGCTGATACGGACGAATCGAGTATGGATTTCGAACCGTCACTGGCTGCTTAATCACTGCACTTCGATAGCAATCCGGAATGATACGGTCAGCTGCAAAATCACCGCCACCGATCACATTACCTGCTCTTGCCGTGGATACTGCTGTATCACTGTCCGCAAAAAA
>CAUCWU010000180.1 GCA_958446555.1 uncultured Lachnospiraceae bacterium
TGTCCAGCTGCATCATATGCGAATGATGTGTTTCTCTTATTTGCCGTAATGCTGATCAGCTTTGTCAGATCGCTGTTGTAATTAAATACAACTCTCGCACCTGTCGCGACCACATCGGGGTCAGGTACCATAAATTTTTCACGTTCATCGCATTTCATATTTTCTGAGCACAGTTGGGTCACGCACTCAAAAGCTTCTAATTCTTATTCTCCGAGGTTCAAAAAAGATTCATCCCTCTGGTCCATTTTCTTTGATCTCGAATTTCTTTATCCCAATATTGACGAAATTCCTCCTCACGTTCCTTTGAATATCCTATATATATAATCTTTTTTCTATGATTTACAAAAAAATGTTCTCCTCTTGTTTTCACCTTCTTTTCTTTTTCTGTACACCCCTTTTTACAAATAAAAAAGATTTCACATTCACTAGCCTGCCTTCCTTCTCTCACATCATTCAGTATTGTTCTTCTTTCAATAAACTCAATTTCCTCCCAACACATTTCTTTACAAATGTTAGGATAATATTCAAGTTGAATTCCTCTTTCATTTAAATAATAAACACCATTAGAAATCATATCATTATATATTTGTGTGTAAACAATATATTCCCAAAAACTCATAAATGGCAACAAAACTATAAATTGAATTCCTGTACTGAACATTGCATTTTGAAATGGCATATGTTTGTTTATTATTGCATCAAGAAGCAACACAATCAATATTATAATCGGAATCCCTATTTCAATGACAATTCCTCCCCAAAATGATAATACAACGAAAAATCTTGACCGTTTTCTCTTTTCATCCAAACATTCTATTTTTTTCTTTTTATCCCAATTCCAAATACATCTTTTTTTCATACCTCTCCTTTCACGCCATTCAGACAGGAGTAATCTCCTGCCTGAACATTAGATTCTAATTCAATTTATGCCATACATACTCTCTGAAACTTCTTATTCCGGGATACTGACTTTTTTACCTTGCTAGTAACCTTCTTTCTTCCTGATACTACTGTCACATTCTTAACAGATGACGTTGAGGTGGTTCTAATTTTAGGTTTTATTGGATTTACATTTTTGGAAGTTGTAGTTGATGACTTAGAACTTACTGCCGCAGAAAGTCCTACCGCCGCAAGCTCTGCTGTCTGACCAACAGTATAACCAACTCCCGCATTTCCAATTATCTGCGCTGCGGTTGTTTCCAAAGCAACTCTTTCTCCAGTCCAATTATTAGCAGTAAAACCTGAAACATATGTAGCTCCTGCTTCAAATACTCCACAAATAAAACGAGTCACAATATCTCCCTCTGTATTAATTGCTGTATTCACTCCATTAATTACCGCAGCTGCCTTTAAAAAATTTCCTCCCAGCGGCGCTAACGCTCCTGAAACTGCACCTACCAGGCATGACTTTGCCAGTTCAACACCATCAATTTCACCTCCACTCGAAAGTACATAAGAAAATCCGCTGACGACTGCTCCCACAACTGCTCCTACAATGCATGGGATTGGAAAATATCCCTGAATATCTTCTCTTATTACCGGATTATTATCACAATACGCATACAGGTTCTTGTTATACAATTCCTGTGGCTTTACAAAAATTGTACCCGGATCATCCGCATTCACAAATCTTCCGACTTCTGGATCGTAATATCTGCTTCCCAGACAATACAGTCCAGTCTCTGGATCAAAGACATACTTGCGGTAACAAAACGGATTCAGTGTTGCAAGAGAAACTCCACTGGTATCCTGTGTCGAAGTAACCTTACCCCAGCTGTTATACTGGTATCTTACCACTACCTTATTGCTGCTGTCAATCAGTCCAACAACATCTCCAAGACCATTATACAGATAGAAATAGTCTGTCTTTCCATTGAATCGAAGCAGAAATGGCTTGCCTTCGGCATCGTACACAAACTGTACCGTAGTCTTAGTAGTACCTGTGCTTCCGGTTGTGGTTCTCACCAGACCGCTCAATGTACTTCCATTATAATAATACTTTGTTTCGGTATTACCGCTTGTCTTTTTGACGCGCTTTCCATCACTGTCGTAGGCAAAAGTAAGTGTTCCTGTCTCTGCAACGATCTTCTTTAATCTGTGTCCTTCTCCCCATGTAAGTGGCATTCCTCGTAACACGGTTGGATTGCCACCTGCATCATAGGTATAGTTCTTTCCATTCCAAGATAAAAGCTGGTCTTTCCATCCATCACTTCGATAGGTGAATGTCTCATTCTTCTTTATGGTCTGCAGGATTCCCTCCGTATAGTCATATGTCTTTCGCGAGGTCATATTTCCGCCGGCATCGTAGGTATAAAGAATGGTCTCATTTAATACACCGTTATTTTCACGGATCAGCTGGTTTAGCTCATCATACTGATAGCTGATGCGCTTGCCGCCTGATGTGATTGCTGTGATATTTCCTGCATGATCATAGGTATAATTCCAGCTGTCAGTTCCATTTGACATCGATGCAAGCAGACTGTCGGTATCTACAAGATGATTGATGGTTCCAAAAACATATCGGTTTTCGCGCTTACTTCCACCAGAAAGTGTTACAATCTCCTTTGTACGACGAGACAACGCATCATATTCAAGTGTCTGTCGTGTCACACCATCCACGGTTAAGCCATAGGAAAGTCCCGGTCTTTGTGCTTTTGCTGCATCACCATATACAAATCCTGTTTTGGTCTTTGCTCCTTCCAAGCTCTGAACGAAACTGTCCACTCGATCATAGGAATCATAGCCAATCTCAAGCGACTGCACCGTATGGGTATTGGCTACGGTCGGTTCTGCTGATACATTTGTGTTTTTCTCAAGTATACTGCTTCTTACCAGTCTTCCGGTCATATCATACTGATCATGATCAATACGACCATTGGTTAGATCGGTTTCCGTTTCCAGACTGCCATAGGCATCGTATTCATAACGCACAGCATCGGTACTCTGACCATTCCAGCGTCTGGACTTGATACGCTCCTCTTTGTCATATAGAATTTCCTGCACATCCCCATTTCCATAGGAAATCTTTGTGAGTGGGCCATTGTTAGGCGCATAACTGTAACGCTCCAATGTGCGATCTCCAGCCTTTACTGCTGTCTGATTGCCATATCCATCATAATCAAATGTGTAAGTTGTTCCACCATGCGCAATTGTTTTGATTCGATCACCCTCGTCATAGGTATAGGAAACCTTTCGTGTCTGTCCTAAAACAGTTACACTCACGCCGGTCAGACGATCGGTTGCCGCCTCATAACTGTACTGTGTGCTATTATTTCTGGCATCGGTCATCTTGGTCAGCAGTCGATTATCACTGTCATAGCTGTAGGAAACTGTTTTCTGTCTGGCATCAGTGACACTTGCTACATTTCGAAAATCACTGGTATAGCCCATATAAGAGCAGATTCGTTTCTCCAATTTTTATTATCCTGAATATCAGAAAATGCCACACTGGAAGGGGTTCCGGTTGCAATGATGGTTGCCAGATTTGCATAATCTCCCAATTTTACATCAAACTGATAGCCCAGCTTGTTTTCAATCACATAGCCGGTTCGAAGTGCCTTAAAACAGAACTTCTGACTGTCAGCTCCACTTTTTTCCTGAAGAGTCGGGCGGTCATAGCCATCAGACCCCTTACTACAGATATCCAGATAAAGAGAGGGATTATATACAGTTCTTAAATAATACCAGTCGGTTCCGTTTGTGTTTTCAGCCTTCGTCAAAAGGAATTCCTCAGCCGGCCAGAAGGAGCTATAGGTCTGCTGTAAACCATCTCCAATTCTCATGGAACCACCTGCTGCCCGCACATACTGACCAGAATGACGAGCACGAATACGACAAAGCATACCATCTGTCGGTTTCGCACTGACCGCACCCTCGTCAGCCGGTTCAAAATACCAGATACTTCTCGGCTCACTGTCCGATCCTGCAGTTCCAAGCTCGATATTGGCACGAATTGCAAATACATCACTTGGTGTGCTTCCTGCCGATACCATCACACACTTTTCGTCCTTGCTGCACTTCGCAAGCAGCTGATAGCCGCCTCCTGCTACCGGCTTTAACTTAAACTTCTGTGCATCATGGCCGTGATCTGGATACAACTGAATATTGGTTCCATCTGCACTCCATCCATTCACAACATCCAGCAGCTTTGATTTCGTTCCTGACTGGGATACAAACTTGACATATCCCTCTCCAGCATACTCTACCTTCCACTTCTGATCATCCGACCCGTTGAAGGTATACTGCTGGATATTGGAATAGGTCTTATCACCCTCCTGAGTGTCGATATATTTTCCAGAACGCTGTTGACGAATATAGTACACTCTTCCAACTGTTACCGCTGCTGAATTTTTATCCGCCTCAATTGACATGGATGTCGGCTGCCCCTTTTTGTTGTACCAGAAATAACTTCTCTGACCTTCTGCACTCTTTGCATACAGTGGCATTCTCTGCTCATTATAATAAATATCATAGGAACTGCCATCCATCGCTGACATACGGCTGATCTGATCCTTACTGTTGTGCTGGAAGGCATTGTTTTCTCTTGTCTTTTTGGCTGTGTTTAAGTTTCCCTTGCTGTCGTAAGTATAACTCCAGCTGTCATCTTTTATGAACTGGACATCTGTAAAATATCCCGGATTCATCTGATTGTCATACATGATGTAAAGATGAACCGCAGTATACTGCTTGTTGGTTACAGAGTTCTCATCATCCGTTGATACCACACCGGAAACATACTGCCAGCCGCTTCGATATGGATCAAAATCCACATTTTCCCACTTATGGGTTCCGTCGGCATAGATGACTGCTGCTGCAATACGAAACGTCTTTCCCGGAATGGCTTCTGCCTTGGCAAAACAACCGAAACGGAATACGTCACCTTCGCCGCCTTTCGCATAGATTCCCTGAAGCACGCGCTTTTCTTTGTCAGGCTCTCCGGTAATTTTAAGACAACTTCCCTTCTCGTTATCCATCACGGTTGTATCGGCAGCCACAAGATTTACATGATTCCAATCATTTACACCGTTAGTGCTGTTTCTTGCAAAGCGGCCATTATTCACCATGTTAAAATCACTCATGCAATCTCCTGTCTCCAGCTGGAAACAGTCAAACCATGCCGTACCTGTTGTGTTGAAAATTCCACCATAGATTGTGACAACCTGTGCGCTATTTACAGTAAATGTCTGGCTGATTCGCTTCCATCCCCTGTCAATCTCCTCATCAGAAGTTCCCGTCAAAAATTCTGGTGAATATGCCATTGAACGATCTGCAAAACGAACGGCAAGTCCTGCTCCACTAGGTACTGTACCGGATACAGTTGCCACATCTTTTACCGATACATAAGCAGAAAGTGTATAAGTTCCTGCAGCCAGATAAATCTGTTGAATGACAGATGCGTAGCTTTGGGCTACCGTTTTTACTACAATGATGGATGTATCTGCAAAATAGCCTTTATCGCTAACTCGTCCAACACCCCACTGGGAAGTGCCTGTCAGACCAGTCTCATTTCCCCATGCATCCTCAAATTCACCCATTGCATCAAAACCAGTATTCTTTAACAGATTGGTCACCAGTTTTCCGGTCACTGCTGACTGTCTCAGCTTATGACGTTTTGCTCCGTCTTCATAGAGACTAAAGGTGTTAACATGCCCTGCATTGT
>CAUCWU010000181.1 GCA_958446555.1 uncultured Lachnospiraceae bacterium
AAGAACAATCAATTCGGACAAACGCTACTATTTGGATGAGAATACCATTGAAAATACAGCATCGTTTCTGCAAACGATGCGTGTATTTAATGATGCCAAAATAGATTTGTATAATGCCCTGTATGATCAGAAATATCTTGCGTCAGGACCGCTTATTGATCATGCGTATCCGGTGTTTTTGAAGGAAAAATACAAAACCAATGATTATTATAATGCGGCAGTCTATTCAGCGGCCTCTGGTTCGATCTCTTCACAGAAGGAGCTGAAAAAGTATTACAGTACCACAATCACTGCAGATTTAAAGACCCGTGATGAAAAGATTCAAACGATTCAGGAAGCACTGGATAAGAAAAAGGCCGTTAAGAACTCAATCCGAATCTACAGAAAAGACGGACGATGGATTACACCTTATCCAAGATGCCAGATGAAGGTCAAAGGTCTCATGATTGTTCTGTTTAACAAAACGATTGTAAAATTGGATGAGTACGAGCGCAGTGTGGAAGCTGATATTCGTAAATTAAAGACACGCCTGGCGCTTGTAACGGAAGCGAGAAAACGGAAGGAAAAGAAGCTTGAAAATATAAAAAATCTTCCACCGGAGCGTATTGTGTTTGGCGGTAAGAAGCTGTATTCCGAGAAGGATACCATGGGCGCTGCAAAATCCGCTGAGGACACAAAAGCCTTGCAGAAGGTCTCAAATGAATGGAAACAGGAATTTTTTGAAAAACGTCACCAGAGCATGGCACTTCCGGGAAGGCATACATCAAAGTATGGAAACTTCCTTTGTAAATATGACGGAAAGGATTTGTCTGTTACCTGCATAGACGGTACCACCACCGTATTCCATGATTTTAAGCTTCCAAGATACAATGAAGCCTTTCAAAACAACTTTACCTGTAAGCCGGAGGATCGACAGTCTATTTGCTATAACTTTACCGTAAAACGGGACAGGAAGAATCGACAGTATATTATCGTATCTGTTACCATGAAGCTACAGGCATATGAAAACAGCTATTATGGAAATGGTGCAATTTCCATGGATATTAACTATGATCATTTTGCATTGGCAGAGATTGACGAAACAGGAAAGCTGCTTGATCAGAAGTTGATTCGATTTGACCTCGTAAAAAAGTCGACCGGTCAGATCACGAATATTTTGGGAGCGGCCGTTAAGGAAGTATTTAACTGGTGTGCAGAAAAAGACAAACGTCTTATAGTAGAAGACATTGATTTAACAATTAAACTGGCATCCAGAAAGTATGGAAATCGAAAAGGAAATCATCATATGACCCTGTTTGCGTATCAGAGGATTGCATCCAGTATTGAAAATCAGAGTTTGAGACGAGAAATCGCCTTTTGTAAGATTGATCCTGCTTATACAAGTCAGATGGGCAAGTTTTTGTTCATGCGAAGATATGGAATGTCCATCCATCAGGCCGCAGCCTATACGATTGGCTTGGTAGGAATGGGTTTGTATGATAAACTGGCACCAGATTTACGGATGTTAAATCTTCTAAAAACAAAAGAATGTATTGTGCCGGAATTTTCGCAGGAAACTTACAAGACGATATGGGCGAGAATTACAAAAACATTTTCAGGTATTCAAAAGCATTTCTTCTATCGAAGGATTCCGTATGAAGTGCTGGAAGAAAGAAAACGGCCAAGTTTAAGCACCTTAGCAGCTGAAATGAAAGTACGGTATATGCCAAAGCTTACGAATTACAAAAGCTGCGAACTGGTATAGGCATTTGCAGTAGTAAGGAATTTGTCAATTAATAATCAGAGTAACCCGATAACAATATAGATTTGTAACTATAAACCTTGCTCTTTTGTTACCACTTTCTGGATGTGTGTCAATCGTATGATACAATGTGGGAGTGGATGGACGGCACTGGAGCAATCATGTTCCTGTCTTGCGAAGCACCGAAAGATGTCTGAGAAGCCAGGAAAAGCGTAACGCTGGACTAAATCGCGATTCCAAAACAGCCCGATGTGAGAAATCCTGACGGCTGCAATGGAATCCTCGTCCGACACGTCGGGCGGGGTTGTTCAAACCTCAGAGGCAATCAGCAGTGACAAGGAGCTTGGAAAGAGTATTGCACTGATCACAGACGGACGTTTCTCAGGTGCATCCACAGGACCAGTTATTGGTCATTGCAGCCCAGAGGCAGTAGACGGCGGTCCGATTGCGCTTGTAGAAGAGGGCGATTTGATTGAGATCGACGTGAAAGAGAGAAAGCTTAATATCATCGGAGTAAATGGTGTTCATAAGACACCAGAGGAAATTGATGAAATTTTAAAGGAGCGCCGCAAAAACTGGAAGCCGAGAACACCAAAGTACAATAAGGGCGTTATGGGACTTTTCACTCGTCATGCAGTAAGCCCAATGAAAGGTGCTTATCTGGAATAAAAAACAATAAATATTGAGACAGATATATGTGGCGGACGTAGTGTACGAAATGGAAAACGGCAGAATTTCTTGACAAAAAATAAGCTAGTGGGGTCGGTTTAAGAGCCGGCCCCATTAGCTTTATGCAAGTTAAAAATTTGATCAGAAGGAACGGATGATTTCCTCTGTCATAGAGCGAACAACTTCGGTTGCTAACTGTACTGTAGCTTCGAAATCATAGTAGGAAGTGATTCCATAATGAGAATGGATGTAACGAACAGGAACACCAACAACGATTACCGGGATGCCATCAAGAGAAGTGTTAATGATTGCACCATTGTTTCCGCCGCCTTCACGGACAGAAGACTGTACAGCAAGTCCCTTTTCTTCAGCAAGATCTAATACGTAGCGCTGATATCTTGGGGAGCATACAATTGATTTGTCCATAAAGCGAAGCATTGGACCTTTTTTAAGAGCTGTCTGAATTGCATACGGCTCAGTAAAGGTATCATCAGCAGGGCAGCCCTCGAAACAAAGTGCAATCTGAGGAGCAACCTTTCCGACTGCAACCTTAACACCACGCTCGCCAAGCTCCTCTTGTGTAGATAACACACCTACCAGATCAACATTTAAGTTCTCATCTGAGAGACGGCGCATAGTCTCGAGAAGGGCAGCACAGCCAATTCTACAGTCAAAGCCCTTTCCAATCATGACATCATGTTCCTCGTCATAGGAGAAATGTACGTCAGAAATAATAGGCTCACCAATGCGGATACCAAAGTTTTCAACAGCATCTTCCTTGCTTGTTGCACCGATATCAATTACAAGAGACTGAATTGATGTGGAACCGGCATTCTGACGCTCGGCAGGTGTCATAAAATGAGGTGGTTTAGCTGCAATTACGCCAGGAATAAAATTACCATATTTATTGCGTACAAGAACCTTTGATGCCGGGAGAGAATTATCGCTCCAGCCACCGAGGGAGACAAAACGAAGTGTTCCATTTGGCTTAATTGAATGAACCATCAGTCCAACCTCATCACTGTGGGCATCAAGCATAAAAACAGGCTTATTACCTGTATTATTCTTGGAACGCAGATAGAGATTGCGCAGGCAATCCTCCTCAACATCGGCAAATTCTGCACCATATTTTTTTGCGACAGCAACAGCTTCATCCTCAAATCCGGATGGTGCCTTTGCATCAGACAGTTCCTGAATCATAGTAACTGCATTTTGATCTGGTTTGATTTTCATATCATTATCCCTTTCTCTTATAAGAATGATGTATTTCTCTATATTCGAGTATCATATCATTTCTGAGGAAAAAAAACAAGATAACAAAATTGTTCTATATACTATGAAAATAGTAATAAGTTACAGTGCCCGCTCTCAATGCAAGAAAAATTTCGCTTGACTTTTTGAAAAGCAGGAAAATTAGAAGTTCACAAAATCTTCACAAAAAATTAGCACTCACCTCTTGACAGTGCTAATAATAAGTGCTATAGTACACATAGAACAAAGGAAGGGGAACAACAAGGAAGCCTCTTAAAAACCTTAGTTCTGCAGCGAAAGCTGCTAAAATAAATACCACATCGGCAGTGTCCGGAGTGTCAAAATAGATTGCAGCTGGCGCTGCAGATGTTAAAGTATAAAATCCAGTTTGGAGCACTGAAAGGAGATTTTGATTATGTTAGTACCGAGCATTTTTGCAAATAGTGTATTTGATGATTTCTTTGATTTTCCATATGTTAATGACAAGAAGACAGAGAGAAAGCTGTATGGTCACAACGCAGCAAACCTGATGAAGACTGATATTCAGGAATATGATGACGGCTATCAGTTAGAGATTGATCTTCCAGGCTTCAAGAAAGATGAAGTACATGCAGAGTTAAAGGATGGTTATCTGGTAGTCAGTGCTGAGAAAGGTCTTGACGAGGACGAGCAGGATAAGAAGACTGGCAAGTATTTAAGAAGAGAGCGTTATGCAGGATCATGCCAGAGAAGCTTCTATGTTGGCAAGGATATCACCGAAGAGGATATCAAGGCACAGTTCCAGCATGGTATGCTGACACTGTTTGTTCCGAAGAAAGAAGCAAAGCCAGTTGTAGAAGAGAAGAAACACATTACAATTGAATAAATATTGTTATACAGGGCGCATCCGAAAGGGTGCGCCCTATTTTTATCACTTGCAATGAGCCATCAGGGACAATAAAAGAGCAATTGCCCCTGTCACCCTGGCTCAAAAACTGTAATGATAAATAGTATCAGTGAGACAAAATTTAGTTGCGAAACAGGATAAAAGTGATATACTGAAAGCATAAGAAAAGAAACCGTGTGAAATTACAGTTTTGTTTTCACACGGTTTTTTTAAAAGATTGGGTTAGATAAAACTAATACATGATAGTGATGAATATGGATTCAAGGCAAAAAAAAGCAGTGATTGGAGAAAGGGCATGAAAAACGAAGAATACAAAAAATTGTCAATTAGTGAATTTACAAAAGCAGCTGGAAGATATGAAAGTAACCATGCTGGCATTTACGAAATGTGTAAGAAGGATTATCCCGATATTCTGGCAGAGCTAGAGAAGGAGTCGTTCAGAAATTTATTGGATGCAGGTTGTGGACCTGCTCCAATGATTTCTTTATTATCAGAAAAATACCCAGACCGACATTATACAGGACTGGATCTGACGCCAGCCATGATTGAACAGGCAAAAAAGAAAAATATTCCAAATGCAACATTTGTTGTAGGAGACTGTGAGAACTTTCCATTTGAAAACAATTCATTTGATACAATTATTTGTTCTATGAGTTTCCATCATTATCCAAATCCACAGGCATTTTTTGACAGTGTAAAAAGGTGTCTTCGCCCAAATGGAAGACTGATTCTGAGAGATGTGACAAGTGATAATAAAGTATTGGTATGGCTGATGAATACATTGGAAATGCCTCTGGCAAATATATGTGGACACGGAGATGTCCGAGTGCCAACAAGAGATGTGGTTATGAAATGTTGCAGAAAAGCAGGGCTAAAAGTGGAAAGATTTGAAATCCGCAAAGGTATGAGGATGCATTGCGTTGTAAGAAAACCTATTGGAAAGGGCGATAGATAATGAAGAAAAAACATTTTGATGTGGGAACAGATGGATTTTATGGTGCATACTGGAAATGTAAATCAGATTCAGACTGTGCAATGATTGCCATGATCGGAGATGATTCAGAGGATTATCTGGCGCGTACATCTGTGAAATGG
>CAUCWU010000182.1 GCA_958446555.1 uncultured Lachnospiraceae bacterium
CGCATCTCTTCCTCTTCTAGCTGTTTTTCAATCACAGGTCCACAGATGAGTGCTGCTGCTGCCTGACGGCTTACATAAAGATCAAATTCTGGCTGCATCGATGCGACCTCAATTGCTGTTTTTCCAAACAGATCTTGATAGGAAGGAAGCTCTTTTTTCGCATAGGTGCCTTCAATCTTTTCAATTGGATAATTTCCGATCAGTGGATCAAGCAGATAGGCTCCAATTGAGACATCACGAAGGCTCGGATTGTCGGCTGCATCCGCACCCTTTGCGGTACCATCTGTCATAATGTGTAAAAACAGCTTCGCATCTGGCACATACAGTGTCTTACAAGAATCAGAAAGCTCTTTTGCAAAACCTGTCAAAAGATTTTCTGTCAAAAAATTAACAACAGGGAAATAAAAGACCGTTTTCTTCGCTGCAACTGCCATTCCAAAAAGTCCATCGTGATTTCCGGCAAAGGAAAGTCCTAGTGCCTCTTCTTTTTTTAGCTCACGAATTTTTTCAAAGCTCTCATTTAAGTCATCCACACGGACAAAGGTAAGCTCGTCAAAGACTGACGTTTCCTTTTCCTCGCCAAAATCAATGCGGATGCTGTGAAACTCTAAGCGATCCAGCTCTTTTTGTGCCGCTTCTCTTTCAATATTTGTGCGAAACTCTTCTAACGGCTTTTCAATCGGAATATCGGTCTTGATTGTTGCAAGCTTTTCACTTAAAAAGGCTGCCTTTCTTCCGACAAGCTCTGTATCGCTCTCCTTTAGCAGATAGCTAAGCGGAGAACGCTTTAGATCCAGCTTTTCCTTCCAGTACTGCTTGATTGCCTTCTCACCGTCTTTATCAAGATGATCAATCGCTTCGTACAGCTTTTCCACCGTGCCATACTCCTGAATCAACTTAACAGCAGAAGCAGGACCTACACCTGGCACACCCTTGATATTGTCGGAGGCATCGCCCATGAGTCCCTTTAGCGAATTGACATGGCACGGCTCAATTCCAAATTCCTTTTTTACAAGCTCTGGTGTGAATGGAAAGACACGATCTGGCACTGCCATCTCTTCTTTTTTCATATGGTATTTATCGAAAAGCTCCTGTGTCTTCTCTGCAGTTGAATGCATCAACCATAGAGTGGTCTTTTCTGTCACAAGCTGTAAATAGTCATTATCCTTTGTCAGAATCTTAACTGGAAGTTCGTTTTCAAACTTCTTTGCCATCGAACCACAAAAATCATCTGCCTCAAAGCGGTTATCCATCAGCTGACAGATGCCCATATTTGAAAGGACCTCCTGACACAGAGCAAACTGGCTCTTAAGCGGCTCTGGCGTATCAGAGCGATTTCCCTTGTAGTCTGCATAAAGTTCGCGACGAAACGTATCTCTCGTCAGATCCCATGCAACTGCCAGATAGGTTGGTTTTTGTTCTTTTATTAATTTAAACAGGTATCTCAGGAAGCCAAATATGCCATTTGTGTAAACTCCATGCGAGGTCATCATAATCTTATGATACCAGGCTTCTTTTTCCTCCTGCGTCTTTGCATACAAAATTTCTCTCGGCAGATTGCCGAAATACTGAGTTGACAGCAGGCTTGAGCCGTCTATTAACAGCAAATAGTCTTCCATTCGCCCTCCTTATAAAAGCCTTTTTATTTAGAACCAGCGCATAATCTGTATCATGGACACAGCAACTGCCCCTACAGTAGCTGCAATCATTGCAATATGATGTAACCACTGCAAGGACAGACCAATATGCACCTGTCTTGCCACTTGATTCATATCATGTTCAAACTGTTGCTTTAGATTATAGGTTTTGAATCGATCCTGATCCATACCGTCAATTGCAGTTCGCACGGTATAATAAATCTCCAAATCCTCCCTACAGCCGGAACACTCTTTTATATGCTTTAGAAAATGGTCGGTCTCTTCTAGCGAAAGAGTCCCTTCCAAAAAAGGAACCATCATGCGGTTCGCCGTCTTACAATCCAAGGAATCCCCTCTTTTCTGTCAGGCTATGACGTACTGCAAAAATTCTTCCATCTGATTCTTCTCACTAAATTTAGCGATATACATCTGATCGCCCATGCCCTCTGCCAATACTGCCGGCATCCGGTCACTCATTGTAATGTTGGCACGGTAACGGGAAAGAATCTCGTTATGACCGTTTTTATGCGGATTGCAATCTCGCCTTCCCACATAGATACAATAGAACTTATCGGCATACTCAGACAATGTGCAGCGATCAAATGCGATCATATCTGCCCAGATCTTATAGACATTGGTGCTATTTGCATAATTTAACATATCTGGTGTAAAACCACCGCTTGGGCGCATATTGACCTCAAGTGCAATGATCTGACCCTTACCTGCAACACCCGGCATATCTTTATTCAAGCGGAAGAACTCAAAGTGAATGAAACGACTCTTAACACCAAAAGCTTTCACGCAACGTCTACCTGCATCGCACACATCATCTGGCAACTGCTTTTCTATGTAGAAATAAGCGTCTGCTTTGTTGTTTACAATATCCATAATGGATACTGGTGTCACATTGCCGGACTCAAAGAGCACATCTCCCTTGCTGTTAATGATTGCATCATATGAGCAGATCGTGCCGTCCACATATGGTTCTGCCAAATATCCTTCTCGATTGCCACCGGCAAAAAACTCATTCAATTCATGTTCATTTAAGATGCGATAAGTATTCTGTGCACCGACACCCTTGTCAGGCTTTACAACGATTGGATATCCATATTTTGCGATAAAATTACGACATCCCTCATAAGAGCCAATTTTATAGCAGTCTACCGCTGGAACACCAGCCTTCTTGTAGAACTCCTTCATATGCTCCTTGGACTTAAACATCTCAATCTCATCGATCTGGAATCCGGTTGTGATATGAAAATCGGTGCGAAGTCTGGCATCCTGTGTCAGCCAATACTCGTTGTTGCTCTCAAGCCAATCAATATGACCATACTTAAAGGTAAAATAGGCAACTGCGCGCATCATCTGATCATAGTTTTCCATCGACTCGACCTTATAATACTCAGTTAACACATTTTTTAAACTATATGGAAGAGAATCGTAGGCACTGTCTCCGATTCCCAAAACATTAACTCCGTTATTTTTCAGTTCCGCACAAAAATGATAATAGTTGGTCGGAAACTGTGGCGATATAAAAATAAAATTCATAGAAAGACCTCCAAAAATTTCTCACGCATAGTATACGTCAATCTTTTTTGATTTGCAAGTGATGATTCCCTCTGCCCAATCTTGCAGATCTGGTTTTGTCCATCCATACCAAAAATCCTTAATTCGCGCCAAAATCTCGCGAACCTCCCGGTACAGCTGTCCATTATATGCAACATCGACATCAGCTGACACACCGTATGCATCTAATCCCAGTTGCTGTGCCAAATACAAAGCTCTATATAAATGATAGCTCTGCGTCACAATCACAATTGTCGCCCCTTCTCCGAAAAATTCAAGGCTATGCACAATCGTATCGTAGGTGTTTAATCCGGTGTGATCCATATAGACCTCATCTGCTTCAATTCCATCTGCAACAGCAAGGCTCTTCATAACCGAGACTTCATCATAATCTTCATTTAAATTGTCACCACTGACAAGCATTTTTGACACCGAAGCTTCCTTATAAAAAGAAGCAGCCGTCTGCATTCGATCTCTTAGCATCGGACTTGGCTCATTGTTCTTTCTGACTGAGCAGCCAAGCACAACAACGCCATCTGCATGAAAATTTGCCCATTGATCCTTTTTTAAAATACGCCCTCTCGTCCCCCATACCATATAGACATTAATCGCTACTACAATTGACACCACGAACAGAATCATTCCGATGAAAAAGCAAAGCAGCCGTCTAATTTTTGTGCGCATATCAACTTTCTCTTTTCTAATTTTTTTTAGAACGGAAAAGAGCCGGATTGCTCCGGCTCAAATCGATTCAAACGATTATTTTGTTCCGAAAATACGGTCGCCTGCATCGCCAAGACCTGGGCAGATGTATGCATTTTTGTTCAACTCACGGTCTACATGTCCAACATACAGCTGAATGTCCGGATGTGCAGCCATCAGTTTGTCGATGCCTTCCGGTGCTGCGATTACACACATAAACTTGATCTTCCTGCCACCGTGCTGCTTGATGAAGTTAACTGCCTCCACTGCAGATCCACCAGTTGCTAACATCGGGTCAACTACCACGATCGTTCTAAGCTCAATCGGTGACGGAAGCTTACAATAATACTCGTGTGGCTCATGTGTCACCTCATCGCGGTACAGACCAATATGACCAATCTTTGCACTTGGAACCAAAGCAGTGATACCGCCAACCATTCCAAGACCAGCTCTTAAAACCGGCACAACAGCAAGCTTTTTTCCTGCGATCATCGGAGTCTTGCAGGTCTCAATTGGAGTCTCAACCTCAACATCCTCAAGCGGCAGATCACTCAGAGCCTCATAGCCCATCAACATAGCGATCTCCTCGATCAGCTTACGAAATTCATTTGTTCCCGTGTTCTTATCTCTGAGTCTAGAAATCTTGTGCTGAACAAGCGGATGCGTGTTTACATATACATTGCTGTGCTCTTTATACATGTTTGTTTCTTCCTTTCTAGGTTTTTACCTTTTGTTTCTGTTGCTATCATAGCATCATTTTGCAATTTCTTCAACTAGTTTGAAAAAAATGCTTACTTTTTTTCAAAAAAAGCTTGCATTTTTCTTTAATCCATGCTATTATACACATGTTGCAGGCCGGTGTGGCGGAATGGCAGACGCACGTGACTCAAAATCACGCGGGGCAACTCGTGCCGGTTCGAGTCCGGCCACCGGCATCAATAGAGTGTTCATAAGTGATTTCGCTTATGAACACTTTTTTTTACATAAAAATGTGCTGACACACAAGATATAGATACAAAAATGTGCTGAAAAAGAGGTACACAATGGTATTAAAGCAAAACATAGCAAAACTGAAAGAATTTCAAAAGAACGCCCCAAATGTTGAATTTGTAAATAAAGAGGCGAATCTGGATACATTAGACGATTGGTATCTTTTTAAAGATACAGATACGGAAACGATCTCCTTTCCAAAAAATCTCATTCTATATGGTCCTCCTGGAACCGGAAAGACCTACCACACAGTCCTCTACGCAGTCGCTATTATTGAAAAGAAAACACTCGCTGAAGTGGCCGCTGATCCATATGAAGATGTGATTTCTCGTTATAATCAATATCAGACTGACGGCTTTCTTACTTTTACGACATTTCATCAATCATATGGATATGAGGAATTTATCGAGGGAATTCGACCAGTGCTTACGAACAGTACAAATGTAACAGCTAAGACTCAAACAACAACTTCTGAAATGGCAAAGGCAGAATCAGAAATTCAACATATTAATTCTGAAATTCAATACGAAATCTCTTCTGGCATTTTCAAAAGCTTTTGTGACAAGGCACACAGGGAACAAAGCCATGCAAATAACTACGTCTTTATTATTGATGAGATTAACCGTGGCAATTTATCAAAAATCTTTGGCGAACTGATCACACTCATTGAGCCGACAAAACGACTTGGTC
>CAUCWU010000183.1 GCA_958446555.1 uncultured Lachnospiraceae bacterium
GTTTTCTTGCAATGACTGTCACGTTGTAATATAGGTGTCATACCCAGCTGCGCGCAGACGGTATTCCATTCGAATTGCATTTTCAAGTCGCGAGAAAGCTCCAACCTGAACCTTATACCAATCACCATCCATCAAGATAAATGCCGGAAAGCCTTCTTCTGTCAGCTGTTCGTTTAGCTCATAGGCATAATTGCGATTTCGAAATGCACCAACCTGAACTCGGTACAGTTTTGGAGGGCGAGTGTTCTCTGACAGAGGGGGGCGCTTTTGCTTGGCAATTGATTTCATCTGACGATCCTCAGGCGTATATTGATTCATAGAAGAAAAATCAATGCTGTCAGAGGAATTTGTATCATAAGAACGATCAAATGAAGCATCTGAAGCATCATAGGAACGGTCAGCTGAAGCATTAGAATCGTCAGAATCAGTGGTTGCTTGTGAAACAGGAGTGACCGTTTGCTCTGGCAGTTGCCCTTCATTTCGAAGTGTTTCTAAAATACCATTCGCAATCGCTTCTGCGATCTCTTCAAATTCATCGTCAAACTTTAGATTATCAGCTTCGTTGTCGATAAAGCCAGTTTCGATTAAAACAGCAGGCATGCGGGAGCGTCGAAGAATAGCAAGGCCAGGGCGCTCAATCACACCGATATCTCTAAATCCTAGTGCAGCAAGCTCACGGTTAATGTCACGAGCCATCTGGGCCGCAACACCTCGGTCGGCATAGACAAGTGTTTCAATGCCAGAGGCACTACCGGCATTTGGCGATGCATTTCGATGAAACGAAATCAGATAGTCGGCACCGCTTTCATTGGCAATCATTGCCTTGCGGTAGGGACTGTCGTAAACATCATCGGTTCGTGTATACAAAACATCGACACCCTGCCCGGCTAACAGTTCGCCGACGGCGAGTGCCAGTCGCAGGTTGTCGTCCTTTTCCTGCCGTCCTTGGTAGACAGCACCCGGATCCATTCCGCCATGGCCGGGATCAAGAATAACAGTTGGCATGTAGAGTCCTCGAAAAGTTTGCTCCCTATAGCATATGCCGTGCATAACCTTTTCGATACAAATATTGCGCCTACCAAAAACTTGTGATAGGATAGGTGCAGGAGGAATGAAAACATGATTCAGGACATTACACCACATCAGTACGACAATCACTATACTGAATACCAGCCAACCGGCAAAGATTTTTGTATTTGCATTCAGGATGGGCAAGCATTATTGTGTAAAGATCAGACCAAAAAGGAAAGCTGGTACATACCGACCTTTGATGAGTTAAAGGAAAGATTTGAGGGGGCAGTCTATTTATTTGCAATTGATGGAAAGCACTATTTCTTAAAACAGATGACAGGGGAAAAGGATACTGGTTTTGTCGAGGATGAGAGCAATATGACATCAGGGCCATCCGATCGCTTACAGACAAAAGAGACAGTGGATCATTTTAAGGGTGCTTGGAAGAATAGACGTGATATGCGAGAGATCATGCCGCGCTTTATCGCATTTGCAGGTATCACAGCTTTGCAGCTTGATGGCTGGTATCGAAACAACCGTTACTGTGGTCATTGTGGATCTTCGCTACAAAAGGATCACAAAGAGCGCATGCTGTACTGCGAAAAATGTGGCAATCGCATCTATCCGCGCATTAACCCAGCTGTCATTATCGCTGTCACAAAGGGGTCAAAGCTTCTTATGACAAAGTATGCTGGAAGAACCTATACCAGATATGCACTTGTTGCAGGTTTTACAGAGATTGGCGAGACTTTAGAGCAGACAGTTGCTAGAGAGGTGATGGAGGAGACAGGAATTCGCGTCAAGAATCTTCGTTATTATAAGAGCCAGCCATGGTCGTTTAGCGATACGCTTTTGACTGGATTTTTCTGTGAGGCAGACGGAGAGCAGAGCATTCGCCTAGACAAAGAGGAGCTTTCAGTTGCTGAGTGGATTGAGCGTAATCAAATTGATCAGGTTCAGGATTCTTACGATGACCTGAGCCTGACCAATGAGATGATTCGATATTTTCGAGACCACAAAGAGGAATTCATTTCCTATAAAAATTTAGAATTCCATCCATGCGTGATGTCATATTAAGAAGCAAACTGTCTGCGATTGTGAGTGCACACATTGCCTCAACGACAACAACGGCGCGTGGAACGATTAACGGATCGTGGCGCCCCTTGATGGTAAGCTCCATCGGCTGCAGATCGCGGGAGATCGTTTCCTGCGGACGAAAGATCGAAGGAGTTGGCTTAACGGCAGCACGGACAACAATCGTGTCACCGTCACTGATGCCGCCGAGAATGCCGCCTGCATGGTTGGTTTTCTTGGCGGCTTTTCCATCCTCATTAATATAGAAGGAATCGTTATTTTCAGAGCCAACTGCGCGGGAGACAGCAAAGCCGTCACCGATTTCAATGCCCTTTACAGCACCGATAGAGACGAGCGCCTTGGAGAGATTGGCATCAAGCTTTTCAAATACTGGATCGCCCAGTCCTGCCGGAACGCCCTCAATGCGGCACTCAATCACACCGCCGGAGGATTCCTTTTCCTCCATCATGTGATCTACATACTCTTGAGCCTTAATAGCAGCTGTGGCATCTGGAAGATGAAATGGATTGTTGTCAATCTCTTCAAGAGAAAAATTTTCAGCCTCAACTGGTCCGATTGACTTTGCATAGGCTGTTGTGCGAATGCCAAGTTGCTCTAATAACTTCATCGCAACAGCGCCTCCGGCAACTCGGCCGATGGTCTCTCGACCAGAGGAACGTCCACCGCCTCTGTAATCGCGAAAACCGTACTTCTGATCAAATGTATAGTCGGCATGTCCTGGGCGATAGCTGTTTGCAATCTCAGAGTAATCTTTTGAGCGCTGTGTCTCATTGATGACTTCCATTGCGATCGGAGTTCCAGTTGTGCGCCCCTCAAATACGCCCGAGAGAATGTGAACGCGGTCTGCCTCATTTCGAGGAGTGGAGTAGCGAGACTGTCCTGGACGTCTGCGGTTTAATTGTAGTTGGATGTCTTCTTCTGTCAGAGAAAGTCCTGCCGGGCAACCGTCAACGACAACGCCGATTGAAGGTCCGTGAGACTCGCCCCATGTCGTAATTCGAAATATTGTGCCAAAGGATGAACCTGCCATAAAAACCTGCCTTTCTGTGCAAAAAATCAGCTTCGTTTAAGTTGGGTTAAATAAAAATGCTTACGAATTGCTCCGCTGCAAAGCAGCTCTCGCAATTATACAAACTGATTAATTGATTCATCATAAGAAAAATCGATCTGCTCGAGTGTGTTGCAGATCGTTTGTTTGTCTACATTCAGACTGTTGCACAGCTCATCGAGAGTTGGATAAAAGTCGCGAAGCTGTGTATTGAGATAGCTTAAAAGAATCATTGGATCCTTTGGTAAATCAGTCATAAAAACCTCCTTATTGTAATGGTTTGATGAAATATTACTACCTTATATTATTATAGTAGAGAAGTTCATATCGAAAAAAATTAGTGTTCATGAGAATGATTGCATGAACAACCGTCTGTATGGGAATGTGAAATTCCGTGGCAATCAAATTCGCCAGGGCAACTTGTATGGAGATAGCTGTCCACAAAGTGGTGCAAAAGAGCGGCCTGGGTTGTGGAGGCGATATGATAGTGAACCTCTTTGCCATGGCGGCTTCCGGTGATCAGTCCCGCATCCTTTAAGCAGCGAAGATGGTGGGAGACGGCCGGAGCACTCATGCCAACAGCAGCAGAGATATTCAAGACACATTCCTCGCTGTGGCACAAGAGCCAAAAAATTTGAAGACGGGTTCCGTCACACAGCTGTTTGAATGCACTGGCCATATCGGCGCAGGTATCTTTGGACGGCATCGCTTCAAGGACATTATGGATATCCCCGTGATTATGGGGAAGAATTGGTGTTGTCATAACTATTTTTATGCCTTTCCGAGCCTGTCGGACGGGCCGCAGGCACAATATTTGGCAAGATTGATTGTAAAAAAACAAGAATCATCCAACCATGCCATCTATTTTACTATAGGAAAAATAAAAATACAAGATTTTTTAAGATTTTCACTTTACTAATTGCCAGATTATGTTATAATATTAACAGAGTGTCTGCGAGGACAGCGAAATGCTGTTCAGGCACAAAAGAAAACCGGGGAGCAATCCCTTATATTTTAGGAGGTTTATAATGGCTAAGTGGGTTTACAAGTTCCAGGAAGGCAATGCTTCTATGAGAAATCTTCTCGGAGGCAAGGGCTGCAACCTGGCTGAGATGACCGGTCTTGGCATGCCGATTCCACAGGGTTTCACTGTAACAACTGAGGCATGTACCGAGTATTACAACTGCGGAAAGAAGATTTCTGATGAGATTCAGACACAGATCTTCGATGCTTTAAAGTGGTTGGAGGAGTACAATGGCAAGAAGTTAGGTGACGTAGAGGATCCGTTACTTGTTTCTGTTCGTTCTGGTGCACGTGCATCCATGCCGGGTATGATGGATACCATCCTGAACCTGGGTCTGAATGATGTATCTGTTGAAGGTTTCGCAAAGAAGACTGGTAATCCAAGATTTGCTTACGATTCTTACAGAAGATTCATCCAGATGTTCTCTGATGTTGTTATGGAGGTTCCGAAGAGCCATTTCGAGAAGATCATCGATGAG
Organism: uncultured Lachnospiraceae bacterium; assembly: GCA_958446555.1. Classification (GTDB taxonomy): domain Bacteria; phylum Bacillota; class Clostridia; order Lachnospirales; family Lachnospiraceae; genus Anthropogastromicrobium. Next base: position 4,657 of record CAUCWU010000183.1, read on the forward strand.
ATTAAGGCTGAGAAGGGTGTAACCTACGATGTAGAGCTGACCGCTGATGATTTAAAGGAACTGATCGTTCGCTTCAAGAAGGTTTATTTCGATGCTATGGGCAGTGAGTTCCCACAGGATCCTACTGTACAGTTAATGGAGGCTGTAAAGGCTGTATTCCGTTCTTGGGATAATCCGCGTGCAATCGTATACCGTCGTATGAACGATATTCCGGGTGACTGGGGTACCGCAGTAAACGTACAGACCATGGTATTTGGTAACAAGGGTGAGACATCTGGTACTGGTGTTGCATTTACCCGTAACCCATCTACTGGTGCAAAGGGTATCTTCGGTGAGTACCTGTTAAATGCACAGGGCGAGGACGTTGTTGCTGGTGTTCGTACACCTCAGCCGATCTCCACTCTGGAGCAGGCTATGCCAGACGTTTACAAGCAGTTCATGGAGTTAGCTACTAACCTTGAGAATCACTTCCATGATATGCAGGATATGGAGTTCACCATCGAGGAAGGCAAGCTGTACTTCCTGCAGACCCGTAACGGTAAGAGAACCGCTCCGGCTGCTATCAAGATCGCTTGCGATTTAGTAGATGAGGGACAGATCACTCCAGAGGAGGCTGTATGCCGTATCGAGGCTAAGTCTCTGGATCAGCTGCTTCATCCGACCTTTGATTCGGCTGCATTAAAGGCAGGCGAGGTTATCGGTTCTGCACTTCCGGCATCTCCTGGTGCTGCTGCTGGTAAGGTTTACTTTACTGCAGATGAGGCTAAGGCTGCTGGTATCGGCGGAAGAGGCGAGAGAGTTATCCTGGTTCGTCTTGAGACTTCCCCAGAGGATATCGAGGGTATGCATGCATCTCAGGGTATCCTGACTGTTCGTGGTGGTATGACATCTCACGCAGCAGTAGTTGCCCGTGGTATGGGTACTT
>CAUCWU010000184.1 GCA_958446555.1 uncultured Lachnospiraceae bacterium
AACAACGATTTACAAACCATCTAAAACACAACAAGCGTATGCCATTCTGGAAAAACCCTCTGGAAGAGATGTGCGGTCAAGAGATGCCTGCACATCGAAGCTTGTGTAAGATAAACCGAAGCCAAACGGATAGCGTACCTTATCTTTTGCAAAGGTCTCAAAATAGCGGTAGCCGACGTAGATATCTTCCTCATAGCGAATCGTATCCTCGCAACCAAAATTTTTGGTGGACGGATAATCGTCGATATGGTAAGCAATCGTATCACTCAGACGACCACTTGCTGGTTCCTTTCCGGTAAGAACATCGATAGCACCAAGTCCACCCTCCATACCGCCCTGCCAGATGTACATAACAGCAGACGGATTGTAGCGGTCAACAAAGCTCATATCGATGATATTTCCGACATTTAAAAGCACAACAGTGCGGGAGAAATGGCGGCACACAATCTCAAGCATAGCCTCTTCACCGTCGGTTAGATACCAGCTGCCCTTTTCAGCTGCATTGTCACGATCCTCGCCTGCTGTACGGCCGATCACAATGATGGCTGTCTGACAGCGGGATGCAGCACCAGCTACCAGTTCATCACTAAGAGGCATCTCCTCCTGACACCAAGGCTCCTGTGCCCAGCCCTTTCCAAGGTCAAACGGATGCTCCTTTAACCAAGCCTTGTAAGTGTTTTCAACTTCAGAGTCGATAGAAAGACTAGACTCGGCAAGTGCATAGTCAATTCCGTGAACATAGGTTGTATTGACAAGTCCACCGGAGCCGGTTCCACTCTTATAATACTCAAATTGAGTGCGGCCAAATACGGCGCAGCTTTCTCCCTCTGCCAGTGGAAGCGTATTGTTTTTGTTTTCCAGAAGCACGCAGCCTTCAGCTGCAGCCTTTCTTGCAAGTGCTGAATACTGCTTCCAGTCAAGTGTAAATTTGCTCATAGGAATGTTTCCTTTCTTAAAAAGTATACGAAATGCGTTGACAATTTCATGGTTCCATCATACAATAAAAAGGATATTATTTCAAGATGCCAGGGTCAAAAGCTCAAAAGCCGTTCGTGCTTGCACGATAAGGTTTTTGGCATCGTTTAGGATCGATACGATAGGAGGAAAAAACGTCATGGAAGACGACGGCAGCGCGGATACCGACACGAATATGCAGATGATGGTGGGAACTTCGAAAGGAGGTCTCGCATGATAGGAGTCGTAATTCTGCAAGTCATTTTAATCGCACTGAACGCAGTGTTTACTTGTGCAGAGACAGCAATCGTTTCATTAAACGAAAATCAACTAGATGAGTTAGCGAAAAAAGATGAGGCAAGAGCGAAGCTTTTGGCTGGATTTAAGGCCAAGCAAGAGCGTTTCTTAACGACAATGCAGCTTGTTTCAATGGCGAGCATGTGTCTTGGAAGTGCCTATGCAGCTTTGGTATTTCGAGAGCCTTTGGAGCAGTTAATTGGAAAGAGTGGACAGGCGCTAAATCCAGGTGTGTTAGATGGACTTTGTGTCGCAGCAATCTCACTTGTGATGTGTATTGTTATCATGATTTTTGGACGTATGGTGCCAAAGAGACTCGCAGCAGAGAAGGAAGAGGAGATGGCAGTTCGCTTTTCGTCGGTTGTCTATGTGGCACAGACCATCTTTTTTCCTCTTGTGTGGCTATTGATTGCGATATCGCACTCGATTCTTCGTATGTGTGGCGTAGATCCACATAGACAGACACAGATCACCGAGGAAGAGATTCGTTTGATGGCAGAGTCTGGTAGTCAGAGAGGAACGATTGATACACAGGAAAATGAGTTTATCCAAAATGTGTTTGAGTTTAATGATGTTTCTGTGGATGAGATCTGTACGCATCGAAAGGATGTTGTCTGCGTGTATGCCGATGAGAGCCGTGAGGAGTGGGATAAGGTAATTTATGAGAACCGCCACAGCTTTTTTGTCGTTTGTGGTGAGGATACCGATGATATCGTCGGTGTGCTTGATGCGAGAGATTATCTGAGAGCAAAAAATCATTCTAGAGAAATGGTGATGAGTACCTGCGTCAGAAAGCCGTATTTTATTCCAGAGAATATGAAGGCGGCCTCTCTATTTGCCAATATGAAAAAGACAGGAAACTATTTTGCTGTTGCGATCGATGAGTACGGCGGCATGGCCGGTATTGTCACGATGCGAGATCTGTTAGAGTTAATTGTCGGCGAGTGGAAGGAACATGACGAAGAGGCCGAGCCAAGTGATATAGAAAAAATTGGAGACAGCTTTTGGCGTATTCAAGGTGCAGCCTCACTCGACGAGGTGGCAGAGGAGCTAGATGTTACGCTTCCATTGGACGAGTATGACACATTTGGCGGCTTTGTTCTCGGAGAACTCGGCTATGTGCCAGACGATGGCACACAGGTATCTGTACTAACCCCGAATCTCGAAATCATGGTCACCTCAATGAAAGATCACAGGGTCGAAGAGACAAATGTAAGAAAGAGAATTGTTGAGGAACCAACATAATTATAAAAATGATTTCCATTGAAATCCATACGTCTATTCGATATAATAAGAGTACTGATGCTTGCATTGGTGCTCTTATTATTTGTCAAATTGCGAAGCAGAACCATTCGTAGAAATTACAGCAGAGCATTCATAGCATCAACAGTATTTACGAAAAATGATAGAGGGGAGAGAGAGACTATGGAACCAAATAAGAAGAAAATCGGCAAAGCCAAGTTGATTTTCCAGTTTCTAAAGCCGTGTCTGCCACTGATGATAGCAGGTCTTTTGTTCTCGGCACTGATCACGGTCTGTCAGGCCTTTATTCCACAGGTGATTCGTATCAGTGTGGATGGTGTTTTGGGCAAAGATCCATCAAAGATTCCAGCATGGGTGAAAGCTTTTTTGTCTGAGGAGACAATTAACGACAATCCAGGACGGATGCTGACACTTGGCGCAGTCGCCATTATTCTATTGGCGGCAGTGAACATTGTGGCAAACTATTATTCAAAGGTGTTTGCAGCAAAGGGTTCTGAGAGCTTTGTAAAGAATATGAGAGACCGCTTGTACGATCACATTCAGAAGCTTCCATACAGCTGGCATGTGAAAAACCAGACCGGTGATATCATTCAGCGATGTACATCAGATGTGGATGTTGTGCGAAATTTTGTCACCAATCAGATGATGGAAGTTTTTCGTATCATCTTTTTGATCGTATTTTATATGGTGATCATGTTTTCAATGAATGTAAAGATTTCGTTGATTGCAGTGGCCTTCTTTCCAATTGTCATCCTGTACTCTGGCTATTTCTTTTCCAAAATTGCCGAGCATTTCAAGGAGGCAGATGAGGCAGAGGGTGTTTTGTCGAGTGTGGTTCAAGAGAATTTGACTGGTGTACGAGTCGTTCGTGCATTTGGAAGAGAGTCTTTTGAGAGAAAGCGTTTCGATGAGAAAAATGAGCGCTTTGCAGGTCTCTGGATTTATCTTGGCAAGTTTATGAGTCTATACTGGTCAATTGGTGATCTGATTACTGGTATTCAGATTTTGACGGTAATCTGTCTAGGTGTATACTTTACGGTAAATGGCAGTTTAACAGTCGGTGAGTTTATTGCGTTTGTCTCCTATAATTCAAGTATGGCATGGCCGGTTCGAAGCCTGGGAAGAATCATTTCTGAGATGAGTAAGGCCGGGGTATCAATCGACCGTATCGGCTATATTTTAGATGAAAAAGAAGAGACAGACAGACCGGGCGTGAGTAAGCCATCCATCAATCAAGATATCGTCTTTGATCATGTCAACTTCAAATATGAAGAGGGTGGCCCAGTATTAAAGGATGTAAGTTTTACCGTTCCGGCTGGAAAGACATTCGCAATTTTGGGAAATACCGGAAGTGGAAAGAGTACGCTTGTCCATCTGTTAAATCGTCTGTATGATCTGCCGGATGGCTGTGGCAGCATCACAATCGGCGGTGTGGATATTCGAGATATTGACAGGCAGTATCTAAGAAGTCAGATTGGAATGGTACTTCAGGAGCCATTTTTGTATTCAGGAAGCATCAAGGAAAATGTTGGAATTACAAAGGAAAACTCCGATCTTGACGATATTCGTGAGGCCTGTGAAATTGCTTGTGTGGACAGCGCAATTGACAGCTTTACGGACGGCTACGAAACGATTGTCGGTGAGAGAGGTGTGACGCTTTCCGGTGGACAAAAGCAGCGTGTGGCGATTGCCAGAATGCTGGTTGAGCATACGCCAGTTATGATCTTTGACGATTCATTGTCGGCAGTCGATGCGCAGACCGATGCAATGATTCGTGAAGCACTCAAAAAGAGAATGGCAGGAACCACGGTGATTTTGATTGCCCACCGAATCACAACACTGATGCAGGCAGACTGTATTATGGTGCTTGAGGATGGTGAAGTGGCAGAGATGGGCAGCCACGATGAGCTGATGAAGAAAAATGGCATTTATCGCAGAATCTATGACATTCAGATGAATACAAAGGCAGACGAGAGTATGCAGAAAGGAACGGTTCATTGATATGCAGATTGAAGAAAAAGAGTATGACCAGTCGTTTGACTGGCGTATCTGGAAGAAACTGTTTCCGTTTGTGAAACCGTTTCGAAACTATTTGATTATTGCACTTATTTTCAATACGCTGTGTGCGGTTGTGGATATTGCCCTTCCGTTGTTTCAGCAGTATGCAATCAATCATTTTATTGGTGGTGAAACGACAAAAGGTCTCGGTGCGTTTGCAGGAACCTATCTGGTTACAATTGTCTTTCAGACAGTCAGTGTCGTAATTTTCTGTCGCTGTGCGATGGTCATTGAGATGAATATGGCAAAGAACATGAAAAAGGCTTGCTTTGATCATCTTCAGGAACTATCGTTTTCCTATTATAATACGACACCGGTTGGCTATATTTTAGCGAGAGTCATGAACGATACCGGCCGAATTAGTGGTCTTGTCGCATGGAATCTTTTGGATATGCTGTGGGCTCTCTTTTATGTGGTCGGAATTTTCTGTATCATGTTTGCACTAAACTGGAAGCTGGCATTGTGGATGTTATTAATCGTGCCGGGACTTGTATTTTTGACAAGCTTTTTCCAAAAGCGTATCCTAAAATGGAATCGCCAGGTGAGAAAGAAAAACTCAATGATCACTGGTGCCTACAATGAGGGTATCACAGGTGCACAGACCTCAAAGGCATTGGTAATTGAGGAAAAGAACAGCCGCCATTTCAGAGGCTTGACCGATGATATGAAGATTGCAGGTGTGAAGGCGGCTCGTATGAATGGTCTTTATGTAGCACTTGTTGTATTTTGTGGTTATATTGGTGTGGCACTTGCATTAAAGCAGGGCGGTGAGCTTGTGTTGGCACAGGCTCTTCAGCTTGGTACGTTATCAGCCTTTACCACATACGCTGTCAACATGTTTGAGCCAATTCGAAACATCGCGTCTAACTTGTCAGAGATTGTGGCAGCACAGGCTAATATCGAGCGTGTCACAGGACTTCTTGAGGAAGAACCGCAGATTAAGGATCGTCCTGATGTC
>CAUCWU010000185.1 GCA_958446555.1 uncultured Lachnospiraceae bacterium
GACAAGAAAACAGACAGTCAAAAAAAGTAGGCTCATCAGAAAAAAGTGAGATAACACAGGCTTCGTTAAATCAAAAGAGAGAAAAAAAGCCGGGAATTGTGACAGTACTTTGCACGATACTAATTATTGGTATCTTAGGTTATGTCCTTTTTACAGCAGGAAAGAGGCTAATGCAGCTAGAACTTGTGAGTGAAAATTTATTAATTGCTGCAGCAGTTTTAATTGTGCTAGCAGCTGGATCTGCTGGTGCAGTAGCCTACTGGGTTCTAAAGCCGAAGCATTGACAAATGATTTTTCAGATGATAAAGTTAACCAATATATATGGCACAAGGATCAAAAGGTTCAAAATCCTTACCGGGTAAGAATGATCGTTTTTGAACTTTGAACCATGACATTACAAATACAAAAGCAAAAAAGTAGGTGATAAATTTGGATCAAAAAATGATGCGCGAGTTTGTCGAAAAAAAGCTGCAAAGTAGAGGTTATACCAACATTGCGGCAGCGTCATTTCCGTGCAGTGTATGGATACAGAAAGATGAAAGGGATACGAAGCTGTCTGTGGTTTGCTTGTTTGAGGATGCGTCCAAATTGGCAGAGGATTTATTTCGAATTGATCGAGTGATGGACTATGCAGCACAGAAGGTCAGAGAGCAAAATCCAAGGCCGTGTCAGTTTTTGGCACTGATTCTTTCTGATGATTTTTCTGTATCAAAGAAATTGTTGAATGGTGAATATCCGCGCTGGTTTGTGGATGGTGATGGCCAGCTAGTTGTGTTTGATGGTCAGCCATCTGAATTTGGCAATCTTCGCGAGGTTTTGACACAAAAAAGAAGGCATTCCATTCAATTTAAGGCACTTGGAAATTCACTTGGTCAAATTCCTGAGATGACACTACTTCTTGTCATCCTCAATATCGTGATACAGTGTATTGTCGCGGTGGGTGAGATCGGAGGAAAAGATTCGGCTCTGATGGATCTTTTTGTGCTACAGATCGGCGAGTTTATCAATAAGCCCGAGTGGTGGCGTCTTGCGACAAGTGTATTTTTACACTTCGGATGGGCGCACCTATTTAACAATATGTTGGTTCTTCTGTATCTTGGCGGGTTGGCAGAACATTGTCTTGGAAAGTGGCGCTTTTTGGGCGTGTATCTGATCAGTGGAATTGGTGCCAATATTGTATCAGTTTGGTGGTATGTGCATCAAGACGAGCTTCTTGTTGCGACAGCTGGCGCATCCGGTGCAATTTTTGGAATCGCAGGTTTGCTTTTAGCCATTATTCTATTATCAAAGGGACGCTTTCAGAAAATTACACTTAGGCAATTAATTCTTATGATGTTTTTTACACTGTACCATGGCTTTGCTGAGAGCGGTGTCAATAACTGTGCCCATATTGCTGGTGGTGTGATTGGATTTGTCTGTGGTATTTTTATTGTTCTTTCGATGAGGAGAAAGGCAGCAAAAAGGTAACAGTGGTGCCTTTACCTGGTGCAGAACTTACGCGGATGTGACCGCCATGACCTTCGATAATACGCTTCGCAACAGGAAGACCAAGGCCAGTGCCGTCAGGTTTCGTGGTGACAAAAGGATGAAAAATCGTCAGCAGTTGCTTTGCTGAAATTCCGCATCCGTCATCGACAACCGATACACAGAAATGAGTGTTGGTCTTTGTCAGTAAGAGCTGAACCTGCCCGGTATCAGAGATGGCATCAAGTGCATTTACGATTAGATTTAACAGTGCTTCCATCATCTTGGGGCAGTCAAGCGGCAGATAGGCAAATGAGACACGGCTTGTATAGGTCAGCGTTTTCGAAGTTCCTTCCGTCAGTGGCAAACAGGACAGGTAGGCATGGCGAAGAAGTATGCAAAGATCACTTCTTTTCTTATTTAGTTGTGCAGACATGCTGTAATCGGTCAAATCGCGAAGAAGCTTTGTCATTAAACGGCAATCAGAAGAGAGTTCTGGCCAATAGCGATAGCAACGCACTTCTGGATGGGAAGCCTCAATTGCTTGAATGCTACTACACAGTAAAGAAAGCAGTGTCTGAAGCTCATGGGAGGCATTTGCGAGAAAATATTGGTGATAATCTTCTAATTGCTTTAAGACAGGATAGGCCTGGGGTGTACTCTGGCAAAGTTGATCCAAATGCTCAGAGAGGGAAAGTTCAAGGGCAACGGCTTCCTGCAAGGATTGATTGGTCATACAGTGCCTCCTTTACTTGATGGAATCAATGGAATAATGAATGAGATGGACAAAAGTAGTTTCGCTTATTGGTATGATTTATAGCATGATTGTTAAGCGTTTGCAAGGAAAATGTGTCGACGGATTTCTCCTCTTGTAATTTGAACAAAAATTTCGTATACTGAGTGAAAAAGAAAAAATGGCAGTAATTGCCGAAAGGTAGGTTTCATTATGGTAGATGAAAATTGCATTTTTTGTAAAATAGCAGCAGGAGAAATTCCATCTGAGACAGTATATGAGGACGAGCAGTTTCGTGCAATCCTAGATCTTGGCCCAGCAACACCGGGTCACACATTGATTCTTCCAAAGGCTCACTTTAAGGACGTTACTGAGATCAGTGATGAGTACGCAGCAAATGTTCTTAAGGTTGCGGCAAAGATTGGAAAGGCGATGAAAACAGGTCTTGGTTGTGAGGGATTTAATTTGGTTCAGAACAACGGTGAGGCAGCAGGACAGACTGTTATGCATTTCCATATGCATGTAATTCCGAGATATGCAGGCGGCAAAGATATGGTTTCATGGGATCCGCAGCCAGCAAAGAGGGAAGATCTTGAAAAGCAGGGTGCAAAATTAAGAGAAGCACTGGAGAAATAAGAAATTGCGAAAGAAAAGGCAGATTCCAAAGAAGGAGTCTGCCTTTTATAATTCATTTTGAAAAATGTTAGTTTTAAGTTTTGAGGATTAAAAAATTAGGATTAAGCGTAATCTTGAGAAGAATTACGGTTACGATAATTCCTTAATCAGCTTAATTACAATGTCAACACCGTTACTCTGTTTGCTCAGCTCCATTGCCTTTTTGTAGGAGTCACGGTTGTTATAAACTTCGTGAACTGCTTTTAACAAGGTATCAGCATTCAGATTTTCCTCTTCGAGCAGATAGGAAAAACCTTGCTTTTTAAAGGAGTTGGCATTCAAAATCTGATCGCCGCGGCTTACAGCAGCTGGAAGCGGAACAAGAATGTTAGGCTTCTTTAATGCCAAAAGCTCACAGATCGCATTGGCGCCTGCACGTGAAAGTACGATGTCAGAGATCGCAAACAGATCCTTTAACTCATCGGAGATGTACTCGTACTGTACATAACCCGGTTGAGCTAGGGTGCTGTCCAGGTTTCCTTTACCGCACAGATGGATCACGTGAAACTCTTTTAAAAGTTTAGGGAGTGCACTTCGAAGTCCAGCATTGACAGCACGAGAACCAGTGCTTCCGCCCATCATCAGAAGAATTGGCTTATCTGGTGTTAGCTTCGTAAAGGCAAATCCAGCTGCTCTTGAGCCGGCTAAAAGTTCACGGCGAATCGGTGTTCCGGTAAGAACGGCCTTGTCAGCTGGAAGAAGCTTTACAGTTTCTGGGAAGTTACAGCAGATTTTTGTAGCTGTCTTCATACAGATTTTGTTGGCGAGACCTGGTGTCATATCGGACTCATGAATGATAACCGGAATATGATAATGTCCTGCTGCTAATACAACAGGGACAGCGACGAAGCCACCCTTTGAAAATACAACATCTGGCTTATATTCGCGGATGATTTTTTTCGCTTGCTGGAAGCCCTTGATAACACGGAATGGATCGGTCAGATTCTTTGCGCTCAGATAACGGCGAAACTTTCCAGTGGAAATGCCATCGTAGTGGATGCCCTGAGCCTCAATCAGCTTTTTCTCCATTCCCTCATAGGAACCTATGTAATGGATGTCGTAGCCTTCTGCCTTTAAATCTGGCAAAAGAGCGATATTTGGTGTAACATGGCCGGCAGTTCCTCCGCCGGTCAGCAATATTTTTTTCATATTAAATCATAGTAGCTGCAGATATTCGCTGAAAACACTGCTGACTTCGGCGAAAACAGCCTGCCTCCTTTTTTAGTTTTCGCCCTTGATGGACTTTAAAGCCTTTGCAAGCTGATCCGGACATGAAGTTCCACGACCATTGCAGTTGATGCCCTCTAAGCGAGAGATTGCATCGTCAACCTTCATACCCTTAACCAGTGCAGAGATACCCTGAGTATTTCCGTTGCAGCCACCTACGAACTGAACAGACTCGATTGTATCACCATTAACCTCAATATTAATCTGACGGGAACATACACCCTTTGGAGTATAGCTTGTCATAAAAAACCTCCTTATATTAGAAAAATGTTTTAAGACGCACAAGGCAAAGTACAAGTAACGTCTTTGAAAATAGTATAGCATAAAGAGGTGAAAGTGAACAGTAACTTTTTTTAAAAAAGTTTGTCAGATAAAAAAGAAAAACAAGAAATCATCCAAAATACAGAAGGATCAAACAAAAAAACATCGGATATAGCAGAAAAAATACGATGGATTCTGCCTTAACAACTGTTAAATTCTATGTTAGTGTATGAAGCAGGAGACCGGAAAATGAATCAGCCATTTCAGGCAAAAGTTTTCGGCAGAAAGGGGCGATGGTATGGTATCTTACCTAGAACAGGGAATGATCCTGTATGTTATGGCGGCAATCTGTGCGATTGGAGTGATCAGCAGACTTGCATCAAATCATTTTTACAAAAGTTTGATCCGACAGGCCGATAATTTGGCAACAGCAAAAGACAAGCAGTTGCAACAGATGAAAACAAAATACGAGAGCATTTATCGCATGAATTGCGGTATTAAAAATACAGAAGTCTTTGTGGGAAAAATGCAGCAGCAATATCGAATCGGAGGAATCCGTCTGTCAAGCTGGGAAAATTGTAGTATTTACAGTGCGGCAGTGGCATTTCTGATAGGCGCAATTTCAGCTCTTATTTTATATCTAAATAAGGGCAGTGCGCAGATGTGTATTTTGTATTTGGCAGGTGGAAGCTTGATGGCGGCTGGAATGCTTGTGCTGTCTGGTTTGATGGGAACTGGCTCTAATCGGGAGCAGCTTGAGACTGCTCTAGTCCACTATTTTGAAAATGTCTTTGTTGTGAGAAGTGCAAGGGACATGCCGGAGGGACTAAGCGAAGAGGAATCCGAGGAAATGGTGCAGCCGGAGCGCGAGGCGATCCGAAGCAGTGCAGCAGCTAGGGCGCGTGGAACCATGCGTGATGATCTTTTTATGCAGAAAAAAGAGAACACACAAAAGGAAGTGGCTGCATCAACAGATCGCGAAAAGCGGGTGAATCGTCCAGAGCTTGTCCGAAAGGAGGAACCAGAAAAGGATCACCAAAAACAGCTAGAGGAGCTAAAGGAGAGTCTGGCTCAAATTGCGGCTGCCCGGGGCGAATCCGGGGATCGGTCAGTACAT
>CAUCWU010000186.1 GCA_958446555.1 uncultured Lachnospiraceae bacterium
TGACAAGAACTTTCGTTTTCATGCAAATTTATTTCCCTTCTAATTAATAATAATACTTTCGAATACAAAGCTTAGCCCAATCCATCGAGACTAGCTCACTTTTATAATAGCCGTTCTCTCTGTCTTTTTCTTCCTCTAGATTCGCTGGATCTAATAAAAAGCTTTGAAGCGTCTTTTCATCCATTCCAAGCATACGACTATCCCAATATGGCATTTCAGAAAAGATCTTCTTTGTCTGCTCATCATATTTTTCTACAACAATCGACATCTGAGCTGTCACACGCACGGCACTCTCTGATTTTGGTGGAAGAGCGATCAATGATTCGATCTTTTCTTTTTTGGCCCACTCATTTTGGGCAATCGTTTTTGTTATAAAAAAGCTTGTCTGCTCAATCGTAAGAAGAACAGCCCCAACACAAAGAAAACGAATTGCATACTTCACACAAGCACTCCTTTTAGCAGTTTTCTCTGCCAATTTTGATTCACTATCTTATGTAAAGTATGGATTCGTTTTCATAAAAATATTCCTACAAATTTATAATCTTACAGTAATTTACACTTTTTCGCAATGCGAATCAAAAGTCCACCCTTTGGCAGATCACGCATTGCACTCTCGGTAAGAAGCTTAATTTTTACTGCCACTGCAAAATATACAACGACGGCCACTACAACAGATACTAGCATTGGGATTGCCTTTCCCAAGAACTGATGTAACAGCTGATAACAGCCAAAGCAAACAACACCCATAATCGCAGATGCTGCTGCCGGTTTGACAAACAATGTCATCACATCTGGTCGATATTCAAGCAATGTACTAATTGAATAGAAATTCAGTATCGTAATCACAAGTGCATAGATCACATAGCTGATGATGACACCATAAATACCTAAGTTAAAGCCAAGACACAATACCAGAAGTACAATGATATGAACGACCATTGCCATCAGTGAATGTTGAACTGGAAGATTCATTCGGTCAATTCCCTGCAAAATCGAGTTTGTAATCGTTGAGAACGAGAACGTGATAACAGCCGGGCAAACTACCTGAAGATAGGTGCTTGCTGAACTGGTATCGCTTGAGAACAAGGTCTTGATGATCGGATCAGCCAATACAAGAAGACCCACTGCTGACGGGAATGCCAAGATGGAAATGAATCGAAGGATTGCATTCACTTTAAATTTTGCCGTCTGCTGATCGCCAAGTGCATAGGCAGCTGTCAGTGTTGGAACAAGTGACACTGCCATTGCAGAGGAGATGGATACTGGAATGTGAACCAAAAGCAGTGCCTTTGCATTGTAAGCACCCCACATACTGTCTTTCACATCCTCCATACCCTTTGCTGCCATAATATTGTTAAACAAACTTCCATCTACCAACTCAATCAAGTTGTACAGAGCCGTGCTTAAGATAACTGGAAGCGCAATTGAAAGCATCAGCATAAAGATATCTTTATAATCCTGCTCGGTTCCCGTCTTATCACGGCTGATATTGACTGCTAAAATCTTTCTGTATGCGACAAACAAGATAAAGCAGAAAATCAGTCCTGCCAGTGCACCTGCACCAGTTCCGATTGCACCACCTGCTGCACCCCAAGCATAGCCTAAATCTGAAGTTCCACTTGACAGATCCATTCCATGTCCAAAGTCAAACAGAAAATATGCAAATACGACTGACATAATTGCATTGATTAAGCCCTCAACAATCTGAGAAACAGCTGTCGGAAGTGTATTTTGAAGTCCCTGGAAGAAGCCACGAAATACACCAAGAAGAGCCATAATCAGAATCGTTGGTGCCATAAAGCGAAGGGCAATCGCTGCCAACTCACTGTGGAAAAATACTCTTGTAAAAAACTGTGCACCAACCAGCACAATCAAACCAAATGTCGTACCAATACCAATTGCAAATACAACTGCACAGATGAAAACTCTCTTGACATTGCGCCACTGTCCTAACTGTGCCTTTGCTGAAACCATCTTCGATACAGCAAGCGGAAGGCTGTATGAAGACAGCAACAACAAAATTGTGTAGACACTGTATGCATACGAATAAAATCCGTTTCCCTTATCACCGATGATGGCCGTCATTGGAATACGGTAGATCATTCCCATGACACGCACCAAAATTGACGCAATCGCAAGAATACTTCCCTGCGCAATAAAATCATTTTTCTTTTTTTTCATTAATATTTCTTCCCTTTCCTGCCGCCATGTAAATGCTGCGGCTTATCTGAGAATTGATAATCCGTTCAATATCTCTCTTTGGCGAGCCTCCATCTGCTCGCGCTCATCTTCCTCCATGTGGTCATAGCCAAACAGATGAAGCATGCTGTGTGCAACCAAAAAGCCAAGCTCACGCTCCAAGGAATGTCCGTAGCTTTCAGCCTGCTCATAAACCTTATCGACTGAGATAATAATGTCACCAAGCACCAGCTCTCCGGTTTCAAAATTAAAATAATCCTCTGATGCATTCTCTAACCGATCAAAATCTGCCGGCTTTTCATAATCCACCATCGGAAATGAAAGCACATCAGTTGGGCGGTCAATTCCTCTGTACTCCTTATTGATCGCATGGATCTCTTCATTGTTTGTTAAAAGTACATTTACCTCTGCCTCATATGGACACTTCTCATAATCCATACATCCCATGACTACACGCTCAATCAATGCCTTATAGTCAAATGGCAGTTCTCTTGAAGCTTCATTTTCAATTGAAATTGTCATACTCTCTCCATCAGCCTCTTGGCTTTTTTGTTTTTTCCTCTTGTGCGCGCTTTCTGCTGTTTTGCTTGTTCTCATACTCCTCGTATGCTTTTACGATCTTTTGAACGAGCGGATGACGAACAACATCTCGATTATCCAGATAGACAAAACCAATGTCATCCACATTCTTTAACACCTTGATCGCCACATCAAGACCGGACTGTGTACCTGCCGGAAGGTCTTTTTGTGTCATATCTCCAGTGATAATGACCTTTGATCCAAAGCCAATACGAGTCAAAAACATCTTCATCTGAGCAGGTGTTGTATTCTGTGCCTCATCCAGTATGATGTACGAATTATCCAGTGTACGTCCTCTCATATAAGCAAGAGGTGCTACCTCGATCAAGCCCTTCTCCTGATTGTTTATAAAGCTCTCGGCACCCATAATCTGATACAGGGCATCGTACAGCGGGCGCAGATACGGATCAATCTTACTTTGCAAATCACCTGGCAAAAAACCAAGCTTTTCTCCAGCCTCAATCGCCGGTCTGGTCAAAATAATACGGCTGACCTCCTGCTTTTTAAAGGCATCGATTGCCATCGCCATCGCAAGATACGTCTTTCCAGTTCCGGCAGGACCCACGCCAAAGACGATCATTTTTTTGCGAATCGCATCTACATACTGCTTTTGACCGACTGTCTTTGGCTTTACCGGCTTTCCTGAAATCGTACGGCAGATGATATCCTTATCAATCTCGAGCACATCGCTACTCTTCTCAGAAAATGACATTGAAATCGTATAATCCACATTCTGCTCGGTTACGGTGTTTCCTCTCTTCGACAGCTCAAGCAATGTATCTACGACACTGCGCGCCTTGCCAACTGCTTCCTCTGTTCCAGAAAGACGAATCGTATCGCCACGATTGACAAATGTCACACCGAATGCTCGCTCAATCTTCTTTATGTTACAGTCAAACTGTCCAAATACATTCAACTGATGGGCAGCCGGTATTTCCATAACTGCTTGCGCAACACTCATACATAAACCTCTCTAACTTGTTTCTTTTCTGATCCCAAATTTACATCTCAAAAATCTCACTCATTACTCGCATCCTTTGAAGGATATTCGTCATTTGTCTCCAAATCTGCAGTGACCGCAGCATTCTTTTCAAGAAGAAGCCTTGCCTTCATGTGTAGGCATTCAGGATCACTTTCTATTGTAACATTATTTTCAATTATTTCCACCCCTAATTTTTCCAATTGAACAATAAATTCACGATATTTTTGATCTGCCTGCCTCTTTAAGCTTGGATCATCATAGGAAATCTGTGTATTCTCATATTGAAAAGATCGATATGTCTCCGAATAGATTGGCAAGTAAAAATGTTCAAACAGATGCCATTGTCTCTGCTCAATATACACTTCCTCATTTTGTTCTGGACTGTCTTGTTTTGTACTATTTTCTTCACTCATCTCTTTGGGTGTTGGAATGCTACCCGGCAGACAAAAGCGATATCCAAATAAAATAAGCCCCGGAAATGTCTCTTCGGACATATAATGCCGAATCGTTTGATTCCGAGGTATTTTTACTTCAAAATTTTCTTCATATTCAACCCACACATCAGCAGAGGCAGCAGTCTTCTTATAAGCAATCACTTCCTGAGAATCATCATAAATTGGCATTAGACCAGATACCAAAAGCTCGCCCTCTTCCACCTCATCGCCATTTTTGACATATGGTGTTCCGCTTCTTGTCACCATTCGCACAATGACACCACTTTTATCAGATCGTATGCTACAAGGAGTTTCATTTTGTGTTTTTGTATTCATAGAAGCTGTATTGTTTTCCTCTATCTCAACGACAAGTCGCGTCCCCTCAAGGCGAGCCGACACCCAAGTAATATCATTAAACTCGTTTCGAAGCTTTTTTTCAAGCAAATCACAGACAACATTGGAGCGTTTCATTCCCGGCTCATACCCCTGCCCTTTGACAAAGGATAACAAAAAACTATCGGTATAGCGCACATTCCCTGCAAATTCAATGTCCCAGACAAACAAGGACAATACATAGAGCGATGCAAATGATAAAATGCCACAGACAAGACCAAGTCTTCTGTGTCTTGTCTTTTTCCACCAAAAGTACAGTCCCTTTTTCTCCACAATATGAATCGAAACCGCTGCCTTTTTTCGAAGATTCCACAGCTTTAAAACATCTCTCGCCGATACCATTGCGCAAATACCGTCTGGTGTTCTCTTTACCTGATACAAAACAAGTTGATGAAAAGAGGCAATATTCAAAAAGCGCTCTGTCTCTGATCCAGCTATGCAAATCCAAACTCGATTTTGTAAATTTTGACTTCTAATTTGTTTCATGGCTACTCCTCATAGCAAATAGACTGGATATTGCCCGTAATCAAAACCTCCTCTGTCGCAAAGTAAGAAATCGTTAAACATCGGCCAGTGATTTTGATTTGATGCCTGCCTGCCAACAGGCAGATTTCGTCTTCTTTACAGACAAGAAGCTTTTTAAAATTTCGAATTTGCATCTGGCTGTTTCCAGAAAGAAGCGAAATCTCACGTCCCATCACAACATCAGTTGGAAGATGAAGACAATCGACCAGATACTCAACTCTTTTTCTAGGTGTTTGCTGAATCTGATATTTCTTCAATGACCGAATTTTACTCGATTTCTTATCTTGCTTCCTATTCCGACTTTTATTTTTTCTTGACATTTCTTTCATA
>CAUCWU010000187.1 GCA_958446555.1 uncultured Lachnospiraceae bacterium
TTTTTTAAGAAATTTTCAGGGTTGGTTATACTGTTCAATTATCAAGGTTCTTGTCAGATCTCCTCATCTTGGAGACCAACGGAGAAGAAGGGATTTGAACCCTTGCGCCGCTACTAACGACCTACTCCCTTTCCAGGGGAGCCCCTTCAACCTCTTGGGTACTTCTCCAAGTATAAGTTGATTCTCAAAATGATATTTAATTGTAAATATCAACGGAGAAGGTGGGATTCGAACCCACGGTCCCTTTCGGAATCACCGGTTTTCAAGACCGGCTCCTTAAACCACTCGGACACCTCTCCAAAGCAGTTAAGTGACTCATTTATTATAACTCGTCGTCTCGCTTTTGTCAAGCACTTTTTTAACTTTTTTCAAATCTTTTTTAAAGATTTTCATTTCGTTAAAGCCGTGACTTAGAAGCTTTGGCATCGCTTTAAGCGACTTCTATATACTATCACGACTTCTCCGAAATGTCAACACCTTTTTTCAATTTTTTTCAAGTTTTTTTAATTTGTTGCTTTTTTCCCGTTTTTTGGTTCTTTTAGGCTTGCCAGCTACAACTTTACTTCTCTGCTCTCCTTGAAAGAATCCCTTCAGCTGACACCATATCCTCTGGCGTAGTCAGCTTGATATTCTCATAGCTTCCCTGTGACAGATACACCTGGCTGTCTGTAAACTGCTCTACCACCATTGCATCATCTGTGATCGGCCCTGCCGCCTCTAGTCCCTTTGTCTCTATAATAGAAGAAAGTCTCTCATAAGCCTGGCAAATCAGATCACGCCGAAAGGTCTGCGGTGTCTGGATGATACGAAGTGTGCTTCGGTCTGGCGTTGAGAGTACCTTTCCATTTTCATCTGCTACCTTTACCGTATCTTTTAACGGCACAGCTGCGACACCACTGCCATACTTTCTCGCTGACTCAATCGAATTTTGAATCACATCCATGCTCACACAAGCTCTCGCTGCATCATGAATCAAAATCAGATTACAGTCAGATGCTGCCTTCACACCTTCCATTGAAGATAGAAAGCGCTCGCTCTTTCCTGCAATCACGACTGTTTTGGCATGGAGAGATTCCTTTTCCAAAAGTGCACGACAATATGCGACTGCATCTTTTGATGTCACCAGTACAATTTTGTCTACAATCTGATCAAATATACGCACACTATGTAGAAATACTGGAATACCCATTAAATCCAAAAACTGTTTTGCAATAGGCGCGTTCATACGCCTGCCACTTCCGGCTGCCAAAATCACGGCAGCCTTTGTCTCTTTATCCGTTTCCATATTATCGCTCTCCCAGCTTTAACGATGCAGCTGCATTTAAATCCCAGCCGCTTCGTCTTCCCTTGATATACTCATAGTAGCCTGCTGCACCGATCATTGCCGCATTGTCTGTACAGAAAATCGGTGACGGATAATATAGAGTAATTCCATTTTTCTCACATGCCTCTTTTAAGCCTGCTCGAAGTGCAGAATTGGATGCCACGCCACCTGCGAGCGCAAGCTTATGGAAGCCATGCTCTTTCGTGCCGCGAATCGCATGCTCTACAAGCACTTGCACAACTGCCTTCTGGAAGGATGCAGCCAAATCGTTCGGATTGACCTCTTCTCCGGTCATCTTTGCATGATTTAAGTAATTCAGTACAGCAGACTTTAAGCCGCTGAAGCTAAAATCGTATGGATTATCTGACATCTTTGCCTTTGGAAATGTGATCGCATCTGGATTTCCTAATTTTGCTGCCTTGTCAATCTTTGGTCCACCCGGATAGCCAAGTCCAATGCTTCTTGCAACCTTATCAAATGCCTCTCCGGCTGCATCGTCACGGGTGCGTCCAATGATATTAAATTTGTCATAGTCTTCTACCACTACTAGATGCGTATGACCTCCTGAGACAATCAGACACATAAATGGTGGCTCAAGATCTGGATTTTCAATATAGTTGGCTGCAATATGCCCCTCAATATGATGAACGCCAACGAGAGGCTTTCCAGCTGCATAGGCAATTGCCTTTGCCTCTGCCGTTCCGACAAGAAGTGCACCGACAAGACCTGGTCCGTAGGTGACAGCTACTGCATCTACATCGTCTAATGTCACAGATGCCTGTTTAAGTGCCTCCTTTACCACCTGATTGATGCGCTCAAGATGCTTTCTGGATGCAATTTCTGGCACAACACCACCATAAAGAGTATGAATATCAATCTGCGTGGAAATGACATTGGAAAGAACTTTGCGTCCATTCTCCACAACAGCAGCAGCTGTCTCATCACAGCTACTCTCAATTGCCAATATTTTTATCTTCTTCTCTTCCATTATTTACCTTCTTCCTGCTCAAAATCCAACGAAATGCTTCTGCCATCCTTGGCTGCAATTGTTCTTGGGAAGATTTTTCTTGCCTCGTCAATATACTCCTCCGGATGTGCAAGCGACGGACTATAGTGGGTCAACCACATTTCCTTTGGCTGGGCCTCTTTTGCAAGAGTTGCCGCCTCGTAGAATGTCATATGCTTATATTCTTTTGCTTTCGCAAGCTTGTCCGGCTCACCATACATGCCCTCGCAGATAAAAAGATCCGCATTTTTTGCCTGCTCTGCGATGATTGGAAGCGGTCTGGTATCGGTCGTGTAAGTAACTTTGATTCCTTTTCTCGCCTCTCCCATTACCATATCTGGTGTGTAAACCTTATCGCCATCCGTCATCGTCTCACCCTTTTGCAGATGACTCCAAAAGGCAAGCGGAATGCCAAGCTCTTTTGCCTTCTCTGCATGGAAACGACCTGCTCTTGGAATCTCAATTGTATAACCATAGCAGGTAACATTGTGAAGCACACGAAATGCATGAATATGGTATCCCTTTATCTCAAAATCCTGCTCATTTTGTGTAATCTCCTGAAAGATAATCGGAAATGGCAGCTCTGGTGCAATCACGCGAAGTGCATTGACCACACGCTCAAGCCCTTTCGGTCCAATTAACGTCAATGGCTCAGTACGATCTGCATTTCCCATCGTCAAAAGAAGACCTGGAAGACCACTGATATGGTCTCCATGGTAATGAGTAAAACAAATCACATCAATTGGATTGCAGCTCCATCCCTTTTCTCTGACTGCGATCTGAGTTCCCTCTCCACAGTCAATCATTAATGTGCTACCGTTGAATCTTGTCATCAACGATGTCAGCCAACGGTATGGAAGCGGCATCATACCACCGGTTCCCAACAAACATAAATCTAACATCTATCCTCTCATTTCTAAGCAGTTACCCTTTTTTATAAAGGCAACAAGCTTCATCATGCAAGCATGATTAGCTTGTTACTTTGAGAACCTAGTATCATAAAAGTTCCCTTACCTCTCTCTGGTAGGCGGGCAGGCGAAACTGCTTTGTCAAATTTTTTGTGCACTCCTCGCACAGATCAAATAAAATCTCCTCGCCGTCCTGATCAGAAAAATACCCCCATACCTTATCAATATGAAGATAATCCTCAAGCACAATACCATTTTCAACTGGAAGCGACCGCCCACAGCAGTTGCACACAACCTGTACGATTCGATCCCTATTTGTCTCTTTTACTGTAATTCTCATAAATTCCTCCCTAATCCATTTCGCATATACAATCATATCTTACTGAATTTAGGGAAGAATAACAATGGCAATGCCTGTCACTGTTGGAAGTATTTCCACATAATCAGTGCATCTTCCTTCGGTTTGCTATAAAAACCTTTTCGAATTCCAGATTTTTCATAACCATTTTTTTCATATAAAGCGATTGCCGCATCATTTGATATGCGAACCTCTAACGTAATTCCATATAAATTTCGTTCAGTTGCAAACAGATCTAGTGCCTTCATCAGTCCATCTGCCACACCATATCTTCTGTGCGATGAAAAGACGGCAACATTTGTAATCGAAAGCTCGTCGACTGCCAAGTATGCACCGACATAGCCAACCACCTGCTCTGAATCTGATTTTGCTTCCATCT
This sequence comes from uncultured Lachnospiraceae bacterium, assembly GCA_958446555.1. Lineage (GTDB taxonomy): Bacteria > Bacillota > Clostridia > Lachnospirales > Lachnospiraceae > Anthropogastromicrobium. Next base: position 3,976 of record CAUCWU010000187.1, read on the forward strand.
GGTCTAGCTCTAACTCACCTGATTGTGACTTTGGCAACTGTGATTTTGTCACCACAAAAAACACATAGTTAGAATCTGCAAGACTTTCTGCAATCGCGTTTTCAGACCAAGGCTCTGCAAAGCACTCTTTTTCAAGCTCTGCGACTGCCGATCTATCCTCTACCTTCATCCGGCGCACCGACAGTTTGATCGTCTTTTCTTCTCCATCGAACTGTTTTGTTCTCGTCCAGCTAAAAATGGCATCTTCTCTTAACAAATCTTTGCCTCGGTTCCGCTCTCTCCTGGACGAAGAGAACCTTTCGTATAAATTCCAGCTTCTCTCTCCTGCTCTGCCTGAGATTTTTTCAGATAGATTGGACGGTGATCGTCGGCACTTACTGCCTTACCTGCCAAAAACTTTATCTTTCCAAGCTCTGCAACTGCAGCCGCTCTTGGTGTGCTGCAAACTGCCGGTGCAATATGGCCATTTGCCACATTTTCCTTCAGCCATTCGCCATGGGCATAAATGCCGTCTCCTGTGAATAAAACAGCATCCTCATACTCCTTTAACTTCTGTGCAAGCTCCTCCACCAATAAAAGTGCTGGCTCCATCACACAAACCATCTCCATTTTTTCATCGAAACGGTATAAAGCAGTGTAAACTTGTCTTCGTCTTGCATCAATCACCGGACAAATTAGTCCTGCAAACGGACCACAGCCAAATGCCATCGCCTCGAGAGTTGACACCTCAACAAGTGGCTTGTCTAGTGCCAAGCACAGTCCCTTTGCCGTCGCACTTCCAATACGAAGACCGGTAAAAGAACCCGGTCCTGCTGAGATTGCAATCGCATCAAGCTCCTTTAAATTGGTCTCTGTCATCTTTACAACTTCGTCGATCATTGGAAGAAGCGTCTGTGAATGTGTCTTCTTAAATGAAACAGAATACTCTGCCAGCACAACGTCATCTTTTATGATGGCGGCACCTGCTGTCAGAGATGAACTTTCAATTGCTAATATTTGCATGTTGTTACCTTATGCCTTTCTTCTTACTGTTATCTTACGATAATCAAATCCTTTATCCAGATCTTTCTCTATCGTGATCCAAGCTGCCTCTGGCGGAATGATCTCTTCTACCATGGATGCCCACTCAACAAGGCATACGCCCTGACCGTAAAAATACTCCTCGTATCCGATTTCTTCCATCTCCTCTGGCTCTTCAATTCGATATACATCAAAATGATACAGTGGCAGACGACCATCCTCATACTCACATACAATCGTGAATGTCGGGCTGTTTACTGCCTCTTTTATACCAAGACCTGCTGCAAATCCCTGAGAAAAGACAGTCTTTCCGGTTCCCAAATCACCGTCAAGACAATAAATTTCTCCGGCCTTGGCCTCTTTTGCCAAGCGCTTTCCAACCTCAAAGGTCTCCTCTGCACCATTTGTCTCATAAATGATTTC
>CAUCWU010000188.1 GCA_958446555.1 uncultured Lachnospiraceae bacterium
ACAGAAAGCCCTGCCTGAATGATCTGATTCCAAGCTTTTTGTGAGAGTACAATGCTGGAATTGTCATCAAATTCGATTGTGCATGCACTTCTTGATGTGCCGCCCGGCAGCTCATCCATCGCCTCCTCACATTCTGTACAGGAAACCTTGTACATGTTGCGACGGTTGATTGCCCCGATCTCCTCTAGCATATTGATCATGCGATAAACCGTCGCTGATCCAATGCTTGAGTCGATCTTCGATGCCTTGTAATAAATTTCTTTACAGCTGGAACACTCTTCTTCCAGTATGATATCTAGTAACAGCATCCGCTGCTTTGTGATCCTGCAGCCCCGCTGTCTGAGTCTGTTCAGGATCGCCTCTTTTTGCATATTTCCTTGCTGCATAGGCTGACCATCCTTTACGTTTCTCTGCTTAGTGACAATGACCTCCACAGTGACTGCAGTCTCCTCCACACTGGAGTGACTTTCCAGACTTCTTATCTTTTACCATACTGCGAACGATCAGTGCAACTACACCAACTACAATTGCTCCAACAATTACTGTTCCCATAATTACCTAGCCTTTCTAGAGCGCACATATCTATTTCATTTTTTACTTGCCCGTTGCGACCTGAAGAGTCTCGCTCTCTTTATAAGGTCTGAACAGCAGGTAGATAAATGCGATAATAATTACAATTGCTACTACTGTTCCAATACCAAAGCCGGCACCTGTAAAGAGACGACCGATCTGATTGATTACTAAAGCTACCAGATAAGCGAAACCACACTGATAACCAATTGCAATCCAGAACCACTTGGTGTTGTTCATCTCTCTCTTGATTGCACCCATTGCTGCGAAGCAAGGAGCACATAACAGGTTGAATGCTAAGAATGCATAACCGCTTACTGCTGTGAAGGAAGCTGCCATTGCTGCATATACGCTTACACCTTCCTGTCCGCCGTAAAGGATGCCCATTGTACCTACAATGTTCTCCTTTGCTACCAGACCGGTAACAGATGCAACGGTTGCCTGCCAGTTTCCAAATCCCTGTGGGATGAAGATCCAGCTGATTGCCTTACCGATTGTTGCAAGGATACTGGAATCAATCTGATCCTCAGAAAGCATCTGGAATGCGCCGTCAACAAATCCAAAGTAGGTGGTGAACCAAATTACGATGGTGGAAAGAAGGATGATGGTACCAGCCTTCTTGATGAAGGACCAACCACGCTCCCACATGCTTCTAAGAACGCTGCCTACGGTTGGCAGATGGTATGCCGGAAGCTCCATAACGAACGGAGCCGGATCACCAGCGAATAACTTTGTTTTCTTTAAGATGATACCAGAGCAAATGATTGCTGCGATACCAAGGAAATAAGCGGACGGAGCAACCCAAGAAGCACCGCCGAAAATTGCACCTGCAACCATTGCGATGAATGGAAGCTTTGCACCACACGGAATAAATGTGGTTGTCATGATGGTCATCTTACGGTCTCTGTCATTCTCGATGGTACGAGAAGCCATGATACCAGGAACACCACAACCAGAACCGATTAACATTGGAATGAAGGACTTACCGGACAGACCAAACTTTCTAAAGATTCTGTCCATGATGAATGCGATACGAGCCATGTATCCGCAGCCCTCAAGGAATGCTAAGAAGATAAACAGAATTAAGATCTGTGGTACGAAACCAAGTACAGCACCGACACCGGCTACAATACCGTCCATGATCAGACCTCTTAACCAGTCTGCACAATTTGCTGCATCAAGAGCAGACTCCAAAAATGCCGGAATACCTGGAATCCAGATGCCATAATCGGCATTATCAGGAGCAGTTGCATTCCACTTTTCATAAACTTCTACTGCTGCCTTTAAATCAGCGCCATTAGCAGTCTCATCTTCCTCTGCCATGGTTTCCTCATCTTGAACAACGTAAGTTACTTCTGCGTCATCTGCTACTGTTGCTGCATAAGCTTTTACAGCTGCAATTGCTGCCTCTGGATCATAATCCTCTGATTCAGCATCTACTGCTGCTGCCAGATCTTCGTCACCAGACTCATCAACGAATGCATTAATGATTGTCTCTGCATCGCCATACTCACCAGCATCTTCTTCATATGCACTGCGGCCAATTCCTGCCAGATACCAACCATCGCCAAATACTCCGTCATTTGCCCAGTCAGTTGCAATGGTTCCAACTGTTGTTACTGATACATAATATACAATATACATGATAACAGCAAAAATTGGAAGAGCAAGAAAACGATTCGTTACAATACGGTCAATCTTATCGGAAAGCGTCAGCTTCTTGCCGCCATGTGCCTTTTTACAGCACTCACCGATAATAGATGAAATGTATGTATAACGCTCATTTGTGATAATACTCTCAGTATCATCATCAAATGTATCCTCCATGCGGCTGATCTCATCAGAAACATCCGGAACAGACTTCATCTGAGCTGCAATCTTATCATCCTTCTCAAGAAGCTTGATTGTAAAGAATCTCTTCTGCTCATCCTTGATACCAGTAAGCTTACTCTCAACTGCTGCAATGATCTCCTCAGCATCCTTTGAGAACTCGTGTACCGGCTTTGTCAATGCCTTCTTCTTTGCAAGCTCAACAGCCTTGTTTGCTGCTTCCTTGATTCCGTCACCCTTCAATGCAGAAATCTCTACAACTGGGCAACCAAGCTTCTTAGAAAGCTTATCAACATTAATCTGATCACCACTCTTGCGAACAAGATCCATCATGTTGATTGCCATGACAACCGGAATACCAAGCTCCATGATCTGTGTGGACAGATACAGGTTTCTCTCGATATTGGTACCATCTACGATATTTAAAATCGCATCTGGTCTGTCTGTGATCAGATAGTTTCTTGCTACTACTTCCTCAAGTGTATATGGGGATAAAGAATAAATACCTGGAAGGTCCATGATGGTAACTTCCTTGTCCCACTTCAGCTTACCTTCCTTCTTCTCAACTGTAACGCCCGGCCAGTTTCCTACAAACTGATTGGAACCGGTAAGTGCGTTAAAAAGTGTTGTTTTACCACAGTTGGGATTACCTGCTAATGCAATCTTAATTGACATTACAAACCTCCTGTTTTCTCACCTTTTTTAATGCTTACTTTTTTTTGCCTCGACTCATTTTGTTTTGTGTCAGCTTATTTTGTTTTGCTTCGACTCATTTTCTTTTGTCTAAGCTTATTTTATTTTGTTTACCCTTATTTTAAATTGTTAATCCTTATCAAAATTAGAATTAGCTAACCCATGGGTAAAAAAAATAGTTATTCGACTTCGATCATCTCAGCGTCAGCCTTACGCAGTGATAACTCATATCCTCTTACAGTCACCTCTACTGGATCACCAAGCGGAGCTACCTTTCTTACGTAGATCTCAACGCCCTTGGTAATTCCCATATCCATGATACGGCGCTTTACCGGACCCTCGCCAGTCAGCTTCTTAACCTTTACTGTCTGACCAATGCTTACATCTTTCAGTGTTTTCATATCGATACCCCTTTCCGTGACCCAGAGCTTACCCAGGCTCACAAAATTTCTCCTCTCAGGAAACTAAGATTTTGCTGGCCATGTCCTTGCCAATCGCAACTCTTGAATCTTTCACATTGACGATCAGATTTCCCTGAATCTCAGAGACTACAGTAACAATAGCACCAACAACAAAGCCCAGTCTCTCTAAAAACAGTCTGGTCTCTTCCTTGCCGCCTATTTTACGGATTACACTCTCCTTGCCTTCTGGAGCCATAGATAATGGCATAGCACATACCTCTCTTTCTTATCGTATACGCAGAAAATCTATAGATATGACATCATAAGATAGATTTTCTATATCGTTTTGATAACATTTATCATTTCCTATCGACAATTAGTATACTCAAACCTAGATTAGATGTCAAGAACAAATTGCACGATTTTTTCCATAAAATAAAAAAGAAAGCTGTGGCTTATCACTACAGCTTTCTTTTTTATTTACTCTTCGTGCTTCAGGTATTCGCCCGGCACATCGGACAGAGCCGTGATGCCGTCGCGACAGATCTTTACATAGAAGCCCTTGTATGGCTTTTCGTAATTTTTGACTGCATCCTTGATCTGAAGGCGACCGTTGTTTTGTGAGAAGACATAGGCATTGTAGCCACCTTTTTTGTAGGCGAAGCTCTCACCGTCGTCCTGATAGTGGATGTAGTTTCCGGTTCCCGGGTAGACGGCAAGTGTCAGATCCTCAACTTCTTTTTCTCCGACATACTGCATGAGTGGATATAATGGAAGCACTGCACCTGCGCGGACAAACAGCGGCATCGTGTCAAGCGGTGCTTTCTTTGTGATATACTGGCCGCCCTTGTACTTTTCTCCAGTCCAGAAATCATACCACACTGCACCCTCTGGCAGATAAACCAGTCGCATCGTGGTTCCCTGTGTGACAACTGGTGCGGCAAGCAGCCATTCACCTATCATAAACTCGTCATTCATCTGATAGGTCTCTGAATCCTTCTCGAAATTAAGCATCAGCGGACGCATGACTGGAAGACCGGTCTGCTCACTTTCGAAGAAGCAATCGTAAATATACGGAAGCAGGCGATAGCGAAGCTCTACATACTTGCGATAGATGTTAAGAAGTTCTTCGTCATACTGCCACGGCTCCTGTCTTCTTGTTCCCTGAGCGGAGTGGTTTCTGAAAAATGGAGACAAACATCCTACCTGCACCCAACGGGCCAAAAGCTCTTTTGTCGCATCAGCACCAAAGCCTCCAACATCGGTTCCTGAATAAGTAAATCCAGATAATCCAAGGTTACAAAGCTGTGGAATTGCCATCTGCAAATGTGCCCAGATACTCTGATTGTCTCCCGTCCAAACAAGAGAATAACGCTGCGTTCCGGCATAGGCTGCACGTGTGATTATAAATGGTCTGCGGCCATCATATTTTAACCATCCATCCTTTGTTGCCATTGCCATACAGTGACCATAGATGTTATGTGCATCCTTATGAAGAATTGCTGTATCGTCCTCATCTGCAAATTGTACATCATCAGGCAGCGGACCTTTAAAGCTCGCCGGCTCGTTCATATCATTCCAAACACCGCGAACACCCATATCAATTAAAAATTTCTGCTTGTCTGCCCACCAGCTGCGCACCTTTGGATTAGTAAAGCTTGGGAAAACAGAATCACCTGGCCATACCTCGTTTACATAAAGCTCATTCTCTGCTGAGAATGCAAAATAGCCGTTCTTAATTCCTTCCTCGTAAACACTGTAACCATCTTCCTTTTTGACACCTGGATCGATGATCGTAACTGGCTTGTAGCCCATTTCAGTCAGTTTCTGTAAGGTCTTTTTCGGATCCTTATAGTTCTTTTTGTTCCAAGTAAAGACCTTGAAGGAATCCATGTAGTCGATATCAAAATGAATAGAATCGCA
>CAUCWU010000189.1 GCA_958446555.1 uncultured Lachnospiraceae bacterium
TGACGGCTGCAACGGAATCCTCGTCCGACCCGTCGGGCGGGGTTGTTCAAAAGTAGTGGTCTCCCAAAACTACTGGGTTGCGTTTCAGCACCTCCTTCGCTATAATGGTACTGTTAAAAAAAGGAGGACAAACCAATGTCAATGCAAATCGTGTTTGAGCAGATCCTAGTCATCTTCGGCTATGTGCTTGTCGGCTACATTGCCGGAAAACTGAATCTGATCACCAAAGAGCAGCAGCGCTACCTCTCAAAGCTGATTTCAACTCTTATATTGCCATTCACCGTACTGTCGGCAAGCAGCATGGAGGCAAACAGTGCAGATTTAATGAACGTAGCGATAGCAGTTGTATTACTATTTTCCTGTATGGCAGTGACCTCAGCAGGGTGTTTGCTTTACGCCAAAATCAAAAAGCTACCAGATGAAAAAAAGGCAGCTTACACGGGACTTTGTACCTATCCAAACTGCACTTTTATCGGAATGCCGCTGTGCATTGCGTTAATGGGGGAGTGGGGAACACTTTATGGTGCAGCCGGAATTATCTCGTACAACCTGTTATTTTTCACTCTTCAGGTATCCCTATTTACCAGACAAAAATTTCATCCAAAGGTATTTTTAACACCGCTAAATATCAGCACCTTTGCATTGATTTTAATGTTAATTTTTCATCTGCATTTTCCAAATCCAGTTCAGATTGTCTGCTCAAACATCGGTGGCATCACAACACCTCTTGCTTTGATTATTGTCGGTGTTATGCTAGCAGATGGAAACTTGCTTGCAATTGTGACAGAGAAGCGTTCCTATGTGATTTCTTTGATTCGAAATCTGATCTGCCCACTTGTGATGCTTTTTGTGATGGCACTGCTTCCACTTGACCAGAATCTTCGCATGGCAGTGTTAATTTATGTGGCATGCCCAGTAGCGAATCTTACCAGTGTCTATGCGATTCAGCACGACATGGAGCCGGCTCTTTGTGCAAGGACAACTCTGCTGTCAACAATTTTATTTGCTGGTACAATCCCATTTCTAATCTGGCTTGGTCAGTTCGTTTACGGATTTTAAAGCTCATGTTAACTTTTTAACAAAAACGAACAAAAATAGGCAAAAAGTCCTGTTCAATTGGTAAAAAAAGCAATTGACTTTTGGGGAAAATTCTGGAATAATATAAATAGATTGGGGTGCTTTTTGGATATGCCAAAAGCCGTCAATTATACAGATATTTAAGAAAAGAGAGGTTAATGTAAAATGGCAAAAGTGGATTTAAGCCAGTATGGTATTACTGGAACTACAGAAGTTGTATACAATCCTTCTTATGAAGATCTGTTTGCAGAGGAGACAAAGCCGGAACTGGAAGGCTATGAGAAGGGAAAGGTTACCGAACTGGGTGCTGTTAATGTCATGACTGGTATTTACACCGGACGTTCTCCTAAGGATAAGTTCATCGTTATGGATGAGAACTCCAAGGACACAGTATGGTGGACCTCTGACGAGTATAAGAACGACAATCATCCGGCCAGCGAAGAGGCATGGGCAGCTGTTAAGAAGATCGCTCAGGAAGAGCTTTCCAACAAGAAGCTGTATGTCGTAGATGCATTCTGCGGTGCAAACAAGGATACCAGAATGGCAGTTCGTTTCATCGTAGAGGTTGCTTGGCAGGCTCATTTCGTAACCAACATGTTCATCCGTCCTACAGAGGAAGAGCTTAAGGACTTCAAGCCAGATTTCGTTGTTTACAACGCATCTAAGGCTAAGGTTGAGAACTACAAGGAGTTAGGACTGAACTCTGAGACTGCAGTCGTATTCAACATCACCAGCCATGAGCAGGTTATCATCAACACTTGGTACGGCGGCGAGATGAAGAAGGGTATGTTCTCCATGATGAACTACTTCCTTCCATTAAAGGGTATGGCTTCCATGCACTGCTCCGCTAACACCGATATGAACGGTGAGAATACCGCAATCTTCTTTGGTCTGTCTGGAACAGGTAAGACCACTCTGTCTACCGACCCGAAGCGTCTTCTGATCGGTGATGATGAGCACGGCTGGGATGACAACGGCGTATTCAACTTCGAGGGTGGATGCTATGCAAAGGTTATCAACCTGGATAAGGATTCTGAGCCAGATATCTACAATGCAATCAAGAGAAACGCTCTTCTTGAGAACGTTTCTGTTGATGAGAATGGTAAGATTGACTTCACCGATAAGAGCGTAACCGAGAATACTCGTGTATCTTATCCGATTACTCACATCGAGAAGATCGTTCGCCCGATCTCTGCTGCTCCGGCTGCAAAGAACGTAATCTTCCTGTCTGCTGATGCATTCGGCGTACTGCCGCCAGTATCTATTCTGACTCCAGAGCAGACCAAGTACTACTTCCTGTCTGGTTTCACAGCTAAGTTAGCAGGTACCGAGCGTGGTATCACCGAGCCGACCCCAACCTTCTCTGCTTGCTTCGGACAGGCATTCCTTGAGCTGCATCCGACCAAGTACGCAGAAGAGCTGGTTAAGAAGATGGAGAAGAGCGGTGCAAAGGCATATCTGGTAAATACCGGATGGAACGGCACTGGAAAGCGTATCTCCATTAAGGATACCCGTGGTATCATCGATGCAATCTTAGATGGTTCCATCACAACTGCACCTACCAAGAAGATCCCGATGTTCGATTTCGAGGTTCCGACCGAGCTGCCAGGAGTAGATTCTAAGATTCTTGATCCTCGCGATACCTACGCTGATGCTTCTGAGTGGGAGGCAAAGGCAAAGGATCTTGCAAGCCGTTTCGTAAAGAACTTCAAGAAGTATGAGGGCAACGAGGCTGGTAAGGCATTAGTAGCTGCAGGTCCGAAGGCTGAGTAATTCAATTTTGAATGATTAACTTCAAAAATATAGGAGCGCAGTTAGGCAACTGATTGTGTGAATGAAAAATGAGGCGAGCCATGCGAAAGCGTGGCTCGCCAAATAAAAAATGAAACTTTAGCCCGAGAGGGCATTGAGACTATATCGAATAGCCATTCTTATCTGATCCGTATATCTTCGTAGAAATTTATATGAGGAGGCATTATTATGAATACATACGAAAATTATATAGAAACTCCAAAGAGCTTAACGTTTGAACAGCAAAGGGATATGCTCTCGGAGCTCAAAAATGATTCACTAGGGCAGGAATTGTATGAGGAGTTGATCGGAGAGGCAACTACCTACGCTGAAATTAGAGCAAAATGGCAAAGTCTAGATCGAGAACAGAAAATGGAGCAGGATTCTTTTCGAACAGCTTGCCATAATAGTGTAATTGTATCTTTTAATATGTTAGCTCGTTATCTGAAAACGCAGGGAAAGTTAGCTAAGTGGCGTGATGTATTGGGCTATGAAGAGGATGATAAATATTTTCGAAAGACAATAGGTGATTTCGCATGTTATCTTGTCTTTGTCGATAGTCTTTGCGCAAGATAAATTTAATAGCCACTGGGGACGGAGAAAAAGTTTTGTCCGTCCCCAGTGGCTTTAAACGTTGGTCTAGTAGCAATGGGCTTATAGCCCTAGAGCAAACCAACCGTTCACCGGGTGGTTATGACTTTGGACTTTTTTCAGGATTCATGATATCAAGGACAGAAGAGTTTTGTTCAGAAGAAAACAGATTAATAGGTTGGTATAGGATATTCTTCTGATCTAGTTTTAATTGGCTGATTTCAATGGATTCTGATCCAGAGATACCAAGTATATAATCTACGGTAAGTTTTTCGACAGGAGGCGCTTTTTCTTCTTTTCCTTTTGGCTTCTGAGGTTTTTCTTTAGGGGGATGCACTGGATTTGAAAGATTCTTTTCAGGAGATAACCAGAGGCGTCTGTGAAAGTCATAAAAGGTACCAACGCTAGGAGTGTCACCAACAGAAAAGCCAGAAATAATGGCATGGAGATAATTCTCTTTCAGATCAGCAGCAAATCTTGTGTAGGAAGTAATTTTAAATTCAACAGAAACGTTCCTGATAGGCGGAATGACCGTCGATGTTAATAGGTTTCAAAGAAACACACCTCCAAATCAGAAGTCTATTAAATATTATATTTGCTGTATTTGAAATGATTCTAGATACAAAAAAATCTGTGAAACAGGAAGTATAAAGCTTCTTGTTTTCACAGATCTTTTTTATCTTATTTATTATTATCTTATTGACTAATAGAAGGACAGCTTCACAGCAAGTAATTGCTGGCTGGAAAAATCATAGCTGACCAGATTGCAACCGGTAGCATGCATATTGATAAAAGATTGAACCCAATTGTTATAGGAAGCAATCGCATCATTATAATCAGCTGCGCTCTCAAAACGAATCATTACCATGCCCTCATTGCCAGACTCCCAAACGTTTTCTGCTTGAGCCACAAAGATTGCTCTTGCACGGTCAAGTGCTGTTCCAGCTGCCGGATCGCTTGTTCCTGGATCATCGGCAGAAATCCATAAACCAGATTGAACATGATAATTGGAATCCCAGCGGGTTGTGGATGGATAGCCGCGTCTTTGATAAAAATCATCGGCCGGATAAGGGTCAGTTGCGATAGCTGATTCTGGAATATTGAAATAGGCATAGCACAGCGGTTGCTGGACACCATCGTTCTCGTTGTCATCATAGGTGGGGTCTACATTGTAATCGTAGTCACCAATATGAGCAATGACCCAAGCGTGGGTGTTTCCAGTGATGACTGAGCTTTTGATGCCAAGGCTTCGAAGCCCCCAGACAAGTGCTTTTGCACGTCCATCACACTTTGCCTGTCCGCCAATCAAAGCACCATAGGCACTCTGGCAGTTTGGCGCCTGTGTGGAGTAGATGCAGTTGCCAACAATATAGTTGTAGATTGCAAGCTCAGCTTGATAGGCGCTCTGACCGGCAAGCGAACTTTGCCAGTTTTGAATCAGTGCAGTTATCGCAGCAGTTTGTGCGTCAAATTCCTCTTTGGAGATTGTGTACTCAGGAGAGACTGAGACAACAAGGCCGAGTAAATTGGAGTGTTCCACCCAGCGAGAGGATAGCTGCAACAGCTCCGGGCATTCATTTGTCAAAAGATGCATCAGATCGCTGATTTCCTCGGAACTAACTGGAGTAGGGAGCGTGATTGTCTCCTCAAAGGCTTGTATTCCAGCGTAGAGGGCATTAAAGTTTGCAGCCTCATCCCCTTCAAGTGCAGATAGATAATAGCTGTAATCGGCATATAGAGGTGTCTGTGAGAGGGTTTCAGTCACAGAGGAGACAGAAGGGGATAAATCTGCCGATGAGGAAAATAAATCGCCCTCACTTCTTTGACCAACGACATCATCAAAAAGCTCTTGGTAGGTAGTAAGACCTGTCCGAAAATAGGAGAGTGGTGTCTGCGGTGGACAGCCACTGACAGGCAGAGATGCAAGCAGCCAACGACAAACCATTGG
>CAUCWU010000190.1 GCA_958446555.1 uncultured Lachnospiraceae bacterium
AGATGCCAGTTGTGTTTGATCTTTGCCGGATGGAGCAGGTTGGAATCGGCGTGATGAAAGAAGCGTTAAAGCAGTACGGAGACGATTTGACTGGTGAGATTACATCACTTCAAAAAGAAATCTGTGCGCTTGCAGGAAGAGAGTTTAATATTCTTTCGCCAAAGCAGTTAGGAGAAGTCTTATTTGAAGAATTGAAGCTTCCAGGAGCAAAGAAAACCAAAAGTGGTTATTCGACCTCTGCCGATGTGCTTGAAAAACTTGCAAGCGACTATCCAATCGTAGAAAAAGTGCTTTCTTATCGTCAGCTGACCAAGTTAAAATCCACTTATGCAGAGGGACTTGCTTCGTGTATCGCACCGGATGGTCGCATTCACGGAACCTTTAATCAGACGATCACAGCGACTGGCCGTATCAGCAGCACCGAGCCGAATTTGCAAAACATTCCAGTTCGAATGGAACTAGGAAGAGCCATTCGCAAGGTTTTTGTGCCAAAGGAAGGTTGTGTGTTTGTCGATGCCGATTATTCTCAGATTGAACTTCGTGTGCTTGCCCATATGTCGGGTGATGAGGGATTGATAGAGGCTTATAAGAGTGCACAGGATATCCATGCGCTGACGGCATCACAGGTTTTCCATGTGCCGCTAGAAGAGGTGACACCGCAGCTTCGTCGAAATGCGAAGGCAGTTAACTTTGGTATTGTCTATGGAATTAGTGCGTTTGGCTTAAGTGAAGATTTAAGTATTTCCAGAAAAGAGGCAATGGAGTATATTGAGCATTATTTCAAAGCCTATCCGGGAATCAAGGCATTCTTAGACAGAATGGTAGATGAGGGGCATACAAACGAGTATGTCACGACGATGTTTGGTCGAAGACGTCCAATTCCAGAGCTAAAATCTTCCAATTATATGCAGAGACAATTTGGAGAGCGAATTGCAATGAACTCCCCAATTCAGGGAACAGCTGCTGATATCATGAAGATTGCAATGACAAAGGTAAATCAGAGACTTAAAAAAGAAAAGCTTGGTGCACGCATTGTGCTTCAGGTGCACGATGAACTTCTTCTTGAGGTGCCAGAGACAGAGTGCGAGACAGTGAAAGCACTTCTTCGCGAGGAGATGCAGTCAGCAGCAAGTCTTCGTGTGCCGCTAGAGGTGTCCGTGTCGGTAGGACGAAGCTGGTATGAGACCAAATAATATAAATGAGATAATTAGTCTAATTCATCAAAAAACTAGATGATACTAAGTTTATAGGATTGATAGGAGCAAATATGATTTTAGGAATCACAGGAGGAGTTGGCGCCGGAAAGTCATCGGTGCTTGCCATTCTTCAAAAAGAATACCATGCAAAGTTGATATTGGCAGATGAGGTGGGGCGAGAGCTGATGCAGCCGGGTGAAGCCAACTATGTCAATATCGTAAATGCGTTTGGAAAAGAAATCTTAAATGAGGATCAGACAATCAATACCAAAAAACTGGCATCGGTTGCATTATCAAGTCCGATAGAGACACTTCGCTTAAATGCAATGACCCATCCAAATGTGCGCGTGAGAATTGAGTGGATGATCAAAGAGATTCGAGACAAAGAGCCAGATGCGTTGATTGTGATCGAGGCTGCACTTTTGTCAGAGGGACATTTAACACCACTGTGCGATGACGTCTGGTATATCTATGCAGATGAAGAGACACGTATCAAGCGTATCATGGAGTCAAGAGGCTACAGCTACGAGCGCTGCAAGCAGACAATTGCAAGACAAAAAAGTGATGTGCAGTTTCGTGCGGAGTGCCGTGTTGTAATTGATAATAGTCACAGTATTGAGGAGACAAAGGCACAGATTGAAAAGCAAATGAAAAAATAGAGTTCTTACATTGGGAGGGAGAATATGTATTCGCTTGTAATTGCAGAAGATGAGCTGACAACGAGACGTGGTCTGGTTCATATGGTCAAATGGAATGAAATTGGCTTTCAGGTGAATGCGGAATTTTCAGACGGGCAGGAACTGTTAGCGTATTTAAAAACCAGTATGCCAGATGTGATTTTGACAGATATTAAAATGAGTCGTGTGAGTGGGCTTGACATTGCACGCTTTGCGGCAGAACAAAATCTTCCAGTACAGATTGTGTTTTTGAGTGGCTATAAGGATTTTGAGTATGCGCAGAGTGCGGTAGAGTATCATGTACTTCACTATCTGGTAAAACCTGTTTCGATTCCGAGGCTGAGAGAGGTCTTTACAGGGGTAAGAGAACTGTTAGATCAGCAGAATGCACTTCAAAATGCGATGCTGAACCGTGTCGATCATTACCAGAAGCTGGTTAATTATCAGAAACAGCAATTTATATTGGATGCGTTGTCGGGAAGCTTGCGTGACGACAGAGAGGCAGAAGAACGGTTAAAAATTGTCAATATCTCACCAAGGCAGTCGAGTCGTTTGATTCTTGTTCGCATAAACATTCGAAAGGATTGTCAGTATAAGGGCTTTTTGGCGGATTATGGACGGCAGGAGCTTCAAGAACAAATCACAAGTATTTTGCAGGGATTGGACGGACTGCTTGAATTTTATCCGATTGAGTGGAAAGAGCAGGAAACAGAAAAGAGCTTTTGTGGAACTGGTGTGTTCTGGGAAAAAGATGAGAAAAAAGAACCGACTGCGATCTGGAAATTAAAGAAGCAATTTCAGCAGGAGTTTAGTCATCTGACAACGATTGATGCCGAGCTGGAAGTGATCAAGGAACTGTCAGCACCGATTCAACTTCTTTCCTGTGCAGAAAGTTTAAATCAGCCGGAAACGATAAAAGAACAAAGTTCAGCCGGAATTGAGGCCGTGATGAATTACATTCAGGCACATTTCTGTGAAGATATTACGCTGACGGATATTGCAAATGCTGTCTTTTTAAATCCAATTTACATTAGTCGCCTAATTAAAGAACAGACGGGAAAAAATTATACGGATCTTCTGATGGAAATGCGAATTGGAAAGGCGGTTTCTATGTTGAAAAACACGGATTTGTATGTGTATGAGATCGCAGAGACGACAGGTTATCACAACCTCAAATATTTCTATAAAGTGTTCAAAAAGGTAACAGGAGGATCTCCAAATGATTATCGTCTGAAGAAGGGAAGCAGGAAGAAATGAAGGATCGAATGAAAACGAAACAAACCAGACTGCTTCATCGGATTCAGAATCAACAATTTCGTAAATTGTTTGTAAAAAACTGGCTTCTTGTGTTTTTTAGCATTATGCTGCCACTTGTGATTTGTATGGCGGCACTCCAATTGCTTAGCTCAAGAAGCCTGTTGCATGAGATGGATACGTCAGTGCAGCGAAGTGTGCGAAATACAAATGCGACGTTAGAAACATTATTTGAAGAAGTCTGTGATACGCTGGAAAAGCAGAGCGGCGATTGGACTGTTTTATCCTTTCTTCAGGAAGAACGAGAGAATCCGACGCGGTATTCGTCTGTGGAACAGGCTGGAAAAATTTTGAATCGCTTAATAGCAGACAAGCGCGAAAATCTCTATTTTAGTGTGGATGTCTATTCACAGGTCAGCGATTATCTCGCGTCCACACTTTATCGGAGCCAGCAAATCCAGTGGATTCCAGATCAGTCGCTTGTGGAGTTGTTTCATACTTGCTTGGAAAAAGAACCGCACCAAACCATGTTTGCGGTGCCTCGAACGGCGTCCTACCTAGGACAAAATAAGCGTGTTCTTACGGTTTATCGGGTTGCCGTTTCGACAGAGGGAAAAAGAGCATTTGTGTCAATCAGTGTGGATGTGGATAAATTGATTGATTATATTGTCGATAAAGAAATTCCAAATCAGGGTGCGTATGTAATTGTGGATTCACAGGGGCAAGTACTGATGGATACGGCAGATACTTTGTATAAACAAACGATAACACTTCCAGAGAAACAATCGGCCGTCACTTCTTCAACTGAGACGATCAATGGAACGCAGATGTTTGTTTCATGGACGGGAATGAAGTATTTTGGCTGGAAATGTGTGCAGATGATTCCGATGGAGGAGTATCGGCACAGCATGAATCAGCTTAGAAAAATGATGCTAGTGATTCTTTTGACAGGTGTATTGGCTAGTTTTGTTCTTTCCTATGGAGCAACTGAAAAGCTGTTTCGTCCGGTGGAGGCGATTTTGCAGGTATTAGAAAATCCTCCGGAGCGGGAAAATATTGGCAAGAAAAACGATGAGATTCAGTTTTTATTGTATCGAATTTTGCAGCTATTTCAAAAAAATATGGCGCTGGAACATGAGATTCTCGATCGTGTATTGGCATTGCGAAGAGCGAGGGCGAAGGCCTTGCAGGAGCAGATGACACCGCATTTTATCAATAATGTGCTGCAGACCATTAATTGGTTGGCTGTAGAAGAGACAGGAGATGAAAATAGTCAGACCAGTCAGGCAATCATTTTGTTAGCCGATATCATCAATACGGGGAAACAGCAAAAGTACAGTCTGACCACTGTGGAGGAAGAAATTGTCTACATTAAAAAATTTGTGGAATTGGAGCGTCTGCGTTACGGAA
The DNA here is from genome assembly GCA_958446555.1 of uncultured Lachnospiraceae bacterium. Classification (GTDB taxonomy): domain Bacteria; phylum Bacillota; class Clostridia; order Lachnospirales; family Lachnospiraceae; genus Anthropogastromicrobium. The sequence goes on from CAUCWU010000190.1 coordinate 4,538, forward strand.
GCGAGATTGTGTGCAACTATGAGATTCAGGAGGAAGCAGAGTCAATGCTAATTCCGAGCATTTCATTGCAGACACTCGTTGAAAACTCGATTTCACATGGTTTTCGTACCCGATGTGGTCAAGGAAGCATCTATGTGAGAATTCAGGTTAGTGAGCAGGGCGGATTGTATATCTGCGTGGATGATGATGGCGAGGGAATGGATCAGAAAACCATTGATGATATTTTTAAGCAGTTGGAACAGGATGACATTTATGTGGGAGAGCATCTTGGTCTGATCAACTTTTTTCAGCGCTTTCGTCTTATCTATGGAGAGGAGTGCAAATTTGCAATTCATGAGAGCAAATATGGTGGCGTTTGTGTAGAAGTGACAACTCCAAATGTAGTTGGAGAAGAATGGTACCAATATGTAGAAAAAACATAACAAAAAATGCCGGGGTGATTCAATATGCCTCGGCATTTTTTTGTAAAAGGTTGAAAAAGTAGGAATGTATTTTGACAAAGGGTAAAGATAGTGGGATTCTCTAAAATGGTGAAAATGTTATAATGAACACAGATAAAGGCAAGGAAAATAAAACAAAATGCCGAAAAAGGAGGAAAACTATGAAAAGAAAAGTGGTTAGTTTGTTACTGGCTTCTGCTATGACAGCAGGAATGGTTTCAATGGCGTTTGCGGATGAGGCGACAACGGATTTATCGGAGCTGACATTTGGAGACGGATGGAAGATTGATACTAGTGAGGATTACAGCGGACCGCAGTATAAGCGTTTTGACGGATTGGAATTTACAAGAATTGTAAATACATCTGGTTTTGTAAAATAATCAAAAAGGGCTGTAGAATCCTTTACAGCAGGTAAATTTCCATTTG
>CAUCWU010000191.1 GCA_958446555.1 uncultured Lachnospiraceae bacterium
TACTATGGTGACGACATTTATATCAATACTGCTGAGCAGATCGCGGGCATCCCAGCCTCGTGGCCCCGCTATGATTTGACGGTTGGAAGCTCTGGTGCAAAGGTGCAACAGATGCAGGAGCAGCTTCTTGAGATCTCGACTGTCTACACGGCAATCCCAACCATCACGCCGACTGGTTACTATGACGAGGCGACGGCAGAGGCAGTCCGCGTCTTTCAGGATATTTTTGGTCTGCCACAGACAGGTGTTGTGGACTTTTCTACTTGGTATAAAATTAGCTATATCTATGTGGGAATCACGAGGATTGGCGAATTAAACTGAGTGTTCCGGCATCCATCTCCCACACCTCGTCACACAGCAGGTCGATATCGGCCTGCTGATGACTGGCAAGAAGAATTGTTTTTCCTTCCTTTTTTAGTTTAAGAAGTAGACCTCGAATCTTTTCGGTCATTGCCTTATCGAGTCCATTAAATGGTTCATCCAAAATCAAAAGTGAGGGATTTTCCATGATCGCCTGCGCGATTCCAAGTCTCTGTCGCATACCAAGTGAATAATTTCCAACTGGGCGCTTCAAATTCGGATCCAATTCGACCCGTCTCATTGCCTCTTCAATCTGACTTTCGGTTGCTTTTTTTCTCATCTTCGCCAGGTAAACCAAGTTTTTCTTGCCTGATAATTTCGGCAAAAAACCTGGTGTCTCAATGATTAAACCCAAATCTTTGGAAAAATCCATATCAACTCCTCCTTTTTTGACATCAACAACGACTGCTCCTTCGTCCGGCATCAAAAATCCACAAATACATTTCATCAAGACTGTTTTCCCACTGCCATTGTTTCCGACAAGTCCGTAAATTTTTCCCTTTTCAAGATGCATCGTTACATCCTTTAATACTGTTTGTTTTTTAAAACTCTTTGTCACATGACACACTTCAATATAACTCATATCTCATTCTCCGTTCCTGAAAAAGAAAATGTATATCGATCCATCGCATGACTGCTCTGCACACAACAGATAACAATACCGATTAAAAAGATCCCACCACTCTGCAATAAGGTGGGCAGCAAATCGTAACCGAAATTGTGCATCGAATAGGTAGCCTGATTGAGAGGCGAAATCCAACCGACAAGCACATTTGCACGGTACAGCTGTTCCTTTTGCAAATCAAATAATTTCACAATTGTTGACGGTTGCAGAATAAAACCATATGCCGTAAAAATTAAAAATGCTGCCACACCTGCTGCCTGCGTATGGCGTAGTGTCACTGCAAATTGAATGCTCACGGCAAGCATCAGATAGCCTAGCATCAGCAAAGAAACGATGATCAGACAATTGTATGGTGTCGTCTGTTGCATTGCCTTCATTGACGCTGGGATCGCACTGTCACCATTCATATAGGCAAATAGGACAGCTGCATTGCTCCATCTGTTTTCGACATATGCATGTCTGGCGCAAAGAACCATTGTTGAGCCAAAAATCCAGAGCAAGTACAAAAAAGAAGCGCTAGCTACATACAAAAGCTCTCCTGCAAGCCACTTTCCCCTTGAACAGCGCACAAGATAAAATGGCACCTCGTTTGAGGCGAGTGGCAGATCCGAAAATAAAATTACAAGTGGCAAGGAAGCTAGCAAAATAGATTTTGCATCGCCAAATGTCCAGATAAACGGTTCTGCCAGCTGAACCGATAAATTCTGAATCTGCACAATATCTAAAATTTGTTCTGTCAACAGATACGATAAAATAAAAGCTAGCAAAAATACAATCGCCGCTTTTGGTGTCTGTGTCCACCGCCTATAATGAAGTGCTGTCACTGTGAATACCTTTTGAAGTGATTTTTTTACTTCTCTCACATTTTCACCTTCTTTCAACTTTTCTTTTTCATACTTCCCAATAGTATCCGCCACTCCCTTGACAAATAGATTACACTGGTGCCAATTAAGCAAATCACAAGAGGCAGGTAAGCTCTTATCATTGAATTTGCGTTCTCAGTTTCTTTCACAATTCCCCACGTTTGTGGTGATAACCAAAAAAGACTTATCGCAAACCGTCGCACAAAAATTTCAAGCAGATAATAAAATAGAAACGGGAAGCTCCACGCCAACTGACGGCTTGAAAAAAGAATGGAAGCTGTCATTCCCAATACCGACCAAAATGCACCTAACACAAAAATTCGAATCTCATTAAAAAACAAGCTGCTAATTGTCTGTCCCAAGTTGGTCGCTGGCTCAAAGCGAGAGAAGAAAATAGCCAAAAGAAAATACGCAAACATAGATCCAACCACTGCGACCAGTCCTCCTACAAAGAGAGCTGTCAGCAGTTTTCCCACTGTGTAACTCAAATACCCCATTCTCGGTAACAGAAGCTTTTGGAATCCACATTTTTGCTCGTCAATACAGGAAGAGGACTGAAGAAGCGTACAAAGAACTGTCAGTGATACCAAAAATAGACTGCTTTTGCTTCCGTCTAACCACAGCTGCATATGGTATCCGCTTAACAGTTCAATTTCTCCATAAGAATCTATTGCTGTTAGCATTCGACTAACCTGTGCAAATTCTGCCAAAAGCGAGAGTAAAAGCATCGAAGCTACCGCAGCGGCACATAGAAAAAAGGAGCGAACTGCAAACCCTTGTCTTATCATCGTAACTACGATTCTACCATTGATTGTTCTGTGTTTTCTCACTTTCTTCTCCTTTCTGAGGAAACTTTTTCATTTTGTAACTACTTTTGTTAATTACTCTTGTTCATAGATGACTTTATTTGAAAAGACTTTATTTGTAACTACTTTTCTTATCTTGCTCAGCTGCTAACCTTACTATAATCTTAGTTCCTTTTCCTAGCTTACTTTCGATTGTAAGCACTGCTCCATGTGCCTTTGCAATCCGCTCGCAAAGGGCAAGTCCAAGGCCAAAGCCCTCCTTTTTTCGTGAACGATCAATCTGATAAAATGGTCTTGTCACATTTTGAATTTCCTCTTGCGCCATGCCACATCCATTGTCACTCAGCCAAAAGCTGTCTCCATCATATCCAATCTCTATGTAAGTCGCACCTGCCTTTGCGGCATTGTCAAATAGATTGCATAATAAAGACAAAAGTAATGATTCATCTGCCAAAAGTGGTTGATTGCTCAAGGCAAAATGAAGTGTAATCTTCTTTTGACTAGCTACCGGTGTAATTGTCTGCTCCAGTAACTGCCTTAACTTGTCTGGCGAACTCTCTACCAGTTGTACAGAAAGCTCCATTCGGATCAAATTATTTAAACTCTCTGATAAGCCCGATAAACGCAAACTTTGCTGTTGAAGGCTAACCAACGCCTCATGTTTTTGATCCTCTGTCAGCCTCGCACTTTGAAGTGCAAACGCATAGCCACTAATCGCTGTGATTGGTGTTCGCATCTCATGCGCCATCGCGCGAAGTAGTAGCTTTTGCTGGTCTCTCTCCTCTCTAAGCTCGTTCATCTGATTTTGCACTGCCTCTGCCATCTCATTGAATCGAACGGCAAGTGTACCTAACTCATCTTTCCGATTGGACACAGCAATTCTTTTTTCATAATTACCGCCTGAAATCTGTGCTGCACTGTCTGTGAGTGATTCTAATGGAGAAAGGATACGACGAATCAGCAATTGCTCTAACAAAAAGACGATTGCCATCACAACTGCCCCTATCAGCAAACTGCTCTGCACAAGCCGATGGATTCCCTGCATGTTTTGTGTGATATCAAAAACGGCTGCCTGCCAATATTCCTTCGTATTACCTATCCAGAAATGAATTGAACGTGCGGCGATACAAAAGCTTTTCTGTCCTTGGTCTATTATGATCCAATTAATGGGTTCTTTATCTATCGCCAAAACTGAATTTGTTTTTTTTGTCTGCATGATTTGTGCGACATTCACACCAGATTCATTGTAAATGATATCGTCTTCTGACATCAGTACATATTCAATATTACTAGGAAGGCTCTCTGTTTTTATCGTATAATTCAAAGCTGTCCTTGCAAGTTGATGATCTTCATAGGATGCAAGCTTCGGTTGCATATTGTTTATCAGCATATTCAATGCTTTTTCCTCAGTCAGAACATAGGATACAGCTTCGGTTGTCATCACATTTTTTGCATTGTTTACAATCAAGCCTCCAAAGAGTAAAATCGCTGCTATCAGGATGCACTGTGTTCCCAGCATCAATTTTGAAGATAGCTTCATATCACCTTTTCCTCCAAGCGATAACCTACCTTTGGGATCGAGACCACATTGAGACCAGTTTTCTTTCGAAGCTGTGCAATATGAACATCAACCGTCCTTGTCGTCCCCTCATAGAGAGATCCCCACACCTCTGCCAAAAGACGCTCCCTCGACACAGCAATGTTTTGATTTCGAAATAAAAATTCTAACAGTTCAAATTCCATCGGTGTCAGCATCAAATTTTCTCCTGCTTTTGTGACAATTCGCACCTGTGTATCCATCACCACATCACCTGCCTGAAAGTTATGCTTTAATGCTCCATGTCGCTCAAGCACCTTTTCCATACGCACCAAAAGCTCTAACATATCAAACGGCTTTACCATATAATCTTCTGCTCCACCTCGAAGTCCCTTCACCTTTGCCTCGAGATCGCCTCTCGCTGTCAAGAAAATGACAGGAATATTTCGTCCCTTTAATGGATTCAATAATGCAAAGCCATCGACTTTCGGAATCATCACATCGACAAGCGCAAGATCTGCCAACCCGCCTTGATTTAAATAGTCCAATACTTGTTGTCCATCCTCAAAGGCAACTGTCTGATAGCCTGCCACTGATAAATTTAAGCAGAGCATTTTTTGAATTGCCTCATCGTCCTCTATCACCATAATTTTGCTCATTTTTTTCCTCCCATTCTATTTTAAACTTTTAAGTCTGATTGACACTGCTTCCCACAAATTGTTCTGTTACTTCGCAACTTTCCCAATTCCGGCAAAAGAAATTCTCTTTTCTGACACCATCATACCATATTTCTAGCTTTGTGCTAGCGGTTGGATGAAGTTTTACAAGTCCATAACAAATGCGTGATGATTTCTGAATGAAAAGACGATATACTAAATTTATAAAATTCGATAGAAGGATTTTGTTTTTAAGTTTCTGTTTTAAAGTTGTATTTTTAAATTTGTTTTTTTAAATATTTGTTTTAAATGGGAGGTTTTATGAAGCGAAAAAAACATCAGATTATTTCATGCGCTGCAATTGCTTTTCTTTTTCTGTATGGCTGTGCTGCTAACCCGTCAACCTCTGCTGTCGCACAAAAAAATGCAGGGCGGCTGGCCGAGCAAGCAGCTGACTCTACCGCCTCTGACCGTAAATTTCTGTCAGATTTGAAAGAAGCAGGACAACAAGACGTTTCCCGCTATTCCTTTTC
>CAUCWU010000192.1 GCA_958446555.1 uncultured Lachnospiraceae bacterium
GATAGGTAAAGCCTTCGCCGCTTACGGTTAAGAAGCGATCTCCTTCGGTAACAGTCGGTGCAGCTGCCTCATCGGTAACCGCATTGAAACGATGAACAGCAGTCTCTGATAATAGGAACTGATCAAAACCAACCTCATGACCTGCCGGTACCAATTCATGGTCATTCTTTGTGAAGTAGGTTAATTTCAGATAGCAGTCAGCAGCAGTTTTTGGCAGGGTAACTGGGATGGTCACCTCAGACTCTGCATGCGGAGCTGTAGAAGGAACTGCAATTGCACCAGAGCAAAGAAGCTCGCCGTCTGCCTTGCACTCGTAGGAGATGGTGATTGCATCTGCGATATCGGTAAAGTCAAGCATGTTCTTTAATGCAAGTGTGACCTTATGAGCATCGACCAGTCTTGCGCGTACTGGGCGAACCACATTTTTCCACTCGTAGACACCGGTGTGTGGAGTGCGATCTGGATAAACCAGTCCATCCATACAGAAGTTTCCATCGTGTGGATACTCGCCAAAGTCACCGCCGTAGCCATACATGGTCTTTCCGTTTGGTGCAGTTCCCTGATTGATTGCGTGGTCACACCACTCCCATACGAAGCCACCGCAGAAGCCATCATATTTCATGATCTGCTGATAGTAGTCCTCGATGTCTCCAGGGCCGTTGCCCATTGCGTGAACAAACTCACACTGGATAAATGGCTTCTTCGGACCTTCTGCTGCGAAGTAATTGTCAACATCCTCGGTGGAAGCATACATGCGGCTGTAGAGATCGAGCATGCTCTTGTCAAAGCGATCAGAGCGATCCCAAGTAGAAGACTCATAGTGAGTCAGGCGGGAAGGATCATATTCCTTTACCCAACGTCCAGCATTCTGGTAAGCGTAGCCAAAGCCTGCCTCATTTCCAAGAGACCAGATCAAAACGGCCGGATGGTTCTTGTCGCGGATGACATTTCTCTGAACACGGTCTAAGACAGCCTCGGTGAAGACACCGCCCTCGTCAAGCAGACCAAGTGTGTTTTCACGGTCACTGTGGTAAGTGCTCAAATAGCCGTGCATCTCGATATCAGACTCAGCGATCATATAGAAACCATAACGATCGCACAGTTCTGGGAACCACGGTGCATTTGGATAATGGCTGGTACGGATTGCGTTGAAGTTAAACTGCTTCATCAGTGTCAGATCTTTGATTGCCTGCTCCTTGGAGATGGTGTAGCCGGTAACAGGGTCAGAGTCGTGGCGGTTGGTTCCACGGAACTTGATATTCTGGCCATTTACATAGACAATACCATCCTTGATATAGACCTCACGGATACCGACAGACTGAGTGATCACTTCATCGTCAGTAGCAATCGTCAGTGTGTACAGATATGGAGTTTCAGCTGTCCAGTACTTTGCATTGGCAACAGTGAATTCATAGATGCCATCGGAAACAGAAGCCTCACCAACTGAATTTCCATCTGCATCGCAAAGAGTCAGAGTCGGTGCAATCTCACCTTCAGTCTCAACAGATACGCTGACAACACCAGATCCATCCTCATTTAAGGAAGTGTGAACGGTGTAATCGCGAACGAAGGACTGCGGACGAGAAAGAAGAAGCACATCACGGAAAATACCAGACATACGAAGCTTGTCCTGATCCTCTAAGTAGGTTCCGTCGCACCACTTTAATACGAGAACAGCCAGTGTGTTGGTTCCCTCATTTACAAATGAGGAAATTTCAAACTCGCTTGAGGAGTGGGAAACCTGGCTGTAGCCGACAAATTTTCCGTTTACCCACAGATAGAAGCAAGAGTCAACACCCTCAAAATACAAGAAGTTACGCATCTTTGCATCCTCAGCAGAGAGCACAAAGCTTGTACGGTAAGCACCACTTGCGTTTTCCTTTGGCACATACGGCGGATCAAAAGGAATCGGATAATTTACATTGGTATATTGATGATAATCGTATCCCTGACACTGCCAACAGGATGGAACCGGGATGGTATCCATAGAAGAATCATCAAAATCCGGGTTGATAAAATCGCCAGGAACTGCCTCTGGATATGGGTAGTAGCCAAAGCGCCAGTCACCAGAAAGACAGGTAACGCGATTTTTCTGATCCGGTCCGCATGGAAGATAGTAGCTGCGGTTTTCGCAAGTACCGACATGAAGCGTATGCGGGTCTTCATAGTAATTCGGTAATTTCATAACGAAATCTCCTTTCGCAAAAGAAATAAAAAATATATTATTGATGATGCCTAAGTTGCACAGCACCAGTGCAATCCATAGGCATCTTCCATATGAAATAAGAGTTCCTATCGTTGATCGTTAAATTAGAAAAATCTCTTATAGCATAATCAAATAGACCAGTGCGACAGACAGAATAATCTGAATGATCGCAAAACGGAAAACCGTCTGAGTATTTGACCAACCAATTGTCTTGCGGACAAAATCGTGAATTGGGGTGCGCACGTTCTTTAAAATATGAACGTGGATGGTTTTGATCAGTGTCAGCTTGACAAGGCCAAGTCCACCGTCGATGATCAGTACCAGTGCTGCCGGGATGTACAGAAATGGATCGCCGCATTTTAAAGCTGCGATTGCGATGAAAAGACCCATTGCACGGGAACCGGCATCGCCCATTAACATCTTACTTGGTGTTGCGTTGAACCACAGATAACCAAGTAGACAAACGACAAACATCAGACTTAAATAGTCGAAATCAGAAGTATGACCAAGAACCTGATTGATAAAATAGAAGGTCATAATTGTGATGATTGTAAGTGTACCGGAAAGGCCATCCACACCGTCAGCACAGTTGGTGACGTTGATAGAAATCCAAATCAGTGCGATGGAAAGAATCGCAAATACTGGAGTTGAAATCGAAAATGAAGTGCCTGTCAGTGCAAGTGTCACCTGATTTCCGTTGAAATGCAGATAGGTGAAGGTCACAAAAAGCGCAACCAAAAAGTCAAGAATACCCTTCTTTAAACGGCCCCATGAGGTCTTTGCGGCATCATCAAGAAAACCAGTCAGCATACAGCAGAATAAAAGCAAAAGATAGATGACCATCTCTGGATCAACATGCGCAAAAAGTAGGGCTGCAACTGCAAATACAATGACAAAGATCAGTCCGGCTCCTCTCGGTTTTCCGGCAGAAAGTGCACCACCGACGGCAAATTCACGTCCCTGATCCTTTGGGAGAATGGCACTGCCCTTTGCAAGTGACACGCAGGTAAAAAAGAATGCGGCCAGTATGCCGATAAAGGCAATGACGGGGCTGGCAGACTCCCCTAACAACTGTTGAAACATGGTAAAAAAACTCCTTTCATTTCCAGACAAATTTAAAGTTTGTCTGTTTCGTAAGACTGTCTTCAGTGTAGCATACTTCTTCGATTTTGGAAAGACGATAGTGAACATTTATTTACAAAAGTCGGGCAGAAAATCTCTCTCTTTCATTGTGAGATTGTGTCAAAGAACCAGCAAAAAGAATTGTATCATTTTGGAAACTGTGCTATACTTGCGACAGGTAAAAATGACATGAAAGGGTAAGGTAGGGTATGGCATATTTATTTACACATTTTATTGGAGAACAGCCGCAGGGGGAACAGATTTACTTTTCTTTAAGTAAGGACGGACTGCACTGGAATGATTTACATAATGGAAAACCGGTAATTGTTTCAAAAGTCGGAGAGTGTGGTCTTCGCGATCCGTTTTTGATTCGTAAGGCAGATGGAAGCGGCTTTGTAATCATTGCAACTGACCTTTGTATTGCAAATGGCAGAGGATGGGACGTCGCTGTCACAGATGGCAGCAAAAATTTGGCGGTGATGGAATCAAAGGATTTGGTTTGCTGGAGCGATCCTGTATTGGTGCCAGTGTCAGTGCCAGAGGCAGGCTGCACCTGGGCACCAGAGGCGATCTATGATAGACAGCAGGATAACTATCTGGTATTTTGGGCATCTATGGTGAAGCTTCCAGGTGACAAAGAGCCAAAGCAGCGCATTTATGCGGCTAGAACCAAGGATTTTCATGAGTTTACAGAGGCAGAGGTGTACTTAGAGCGAGACAATCATGTGATTGATTCCACGATGGTCTATGATGATGGCATGTATTATCGTTTCTCAAAGGATGAGACGACCAAAAATATCCGCACCGATAAAGCTGAGAATTTAAAAAGAGAGTCATTCCATGATGTCTCCGTTCCAAATTTGGAAGCAATCTATGGTGTAGAAGGACCAGAAATTTATTATCTGGAGGATCAGAAAAAGTGGTGTCTGATTATTGATCGCTTTGCAACCCATAAGGGATATCTTCCTCTTACCTGCGATAGCTTAAAGACGATGGAATTTACACCTCTTGATGAGTCTGAGTTTGATATGGGAAAGACAATGAAGCGCCATGGAAGTGTTGTTGCAATCAGTGATGAAGAGTACAGTCGTATGGCAGAGGCGTTTGGATTATAAGGGTGCGTGTTCATCCAGTGCATATTTGCACAAAACCAGATCTTTGAAGATCCCAGGTGTACATAAGTATAGTTAGAAGTAGGAAAGAAAAGTGGCAGGTAAGAGAGAAGAACGAAAGAAGGCCCGTTTTCAGTGGCTGATGACTTCGTGGCTTGTGATTGCAATTGTAATCGTAGTTGGCGTAGGTGGAATTATTTTCTTGATGGATCAATTATATCAAAAAGAAAATCATAAAGCAGGTTCAACGATTCCACAGATGCTTGGCAACATAGATGCTAGTTCAAAATGGGCAAATGTATATAGCAGTGAATCACAGGCAAGCAGTGAAATAGAGAAAGTTAGCAGTGAGCAGCCAGAAAGCACCTCTGAGATTGTTAGTATGGAAGCTACGAGTGATGCTAATGAAGAAACAGAATTTAGTACAGAGAAAAATTTGACAGAGCAGACAGAAGAAAACAGCAGCGAAGAGTCAAGTAGTGCAGAGGCAGAAAAGACAACTGCAAATCAGGCAGTTGAACCAAATCAAAATATTGTGATTGGTGATGTGAAGTCTGAAGAACCAAGCTATGTGAGTCTTGTAGCAGTCGGTGACAATCTAATGCACTATGATGTATCAATGAGTGGTCTTCAGCCAGATGGAAGCTACAATTATGACTACAATTTCGCCTATGTAAGAGATATTGTGCAGGCAGCGGATCTTGCCGTGATTAATCAGGAGTGCGTCATCGGTGGTGATCAGTGGGGCATTCGTGATTATCCATGCTTCAATGTGCGCACTGAGGTAGCGGCAGCGATTGCAAATGCAGGATTCGATGTTGTCCTTGCGGCGACAAACCATGTTTTAGACATTGGAAAAGTTGGAAGTCGGTTTATGGTTGATTTTTTTCGAACCAATTATCCGCAATTGACACTTCTTGGCATTCAC
>CAUCWU010000193.1 GCA_958446555.1 uncultured Lachnospiraceae bacterium
TGTCTTGATCCACCAATGAAGACAAACCGAAAAGCTCTAGGTAATCGTAGGCTGAGGAAGCAGAAACCAGTGATGTAAGACAACGGGCACCAACGACATTCATCGAATAGGTGATTGCCTGTCGGATGTTGTTGTAGCCAAGATACTGGTTTCCCCACCAGTTTAAAATCTGCTGATTGCCAGCTGTGTAGGCGGCATCATAATAGGTGGTTGCGAGAGTTGCACCAGAAGAGTCAAGAGCTGGTGCAAATGTGCTTAATACCAGAGAGATAGAGCCGGGTTGACGGTTGGAATTAATTGCACGGTTCAGTGTTAAGCTGCCAGTTTTTTCACCGCGTCCGCCAGATACAGCCAGTACCTGTCCATTTGACTGATTGATAACGATTGCAGATTCTTGAGGTTCAAGGATCGGTGTGAGTATTTCGTTTGTAATTTCATCGTCAGAGGAGAGGATGTGAGCTTTAAATTCGCGAACTGCGCGATAGATGTCCTCTTTTGAGGCATAATTGTTGGTAAAGGTTGCCTGATTTTTCTCTGACTGAAAATAGTGTGTCAAATCCTTTTCTGTGTAGGAGCTTTCTGAGCCATCGCTGTGGCAGACAGTGAGCGTATAAGACAATGAATACTCTAGGAGCTTGTTTCCAGTTGAGGAGATATAGTTGTCTTCGTTATTGACTTCCTCATCGACGATGGATTGAATCGTAGGGTCCATGGTTGAATAAATCTGGATGCCACCGCGGTAGAGCAGCTGATAAGCCTGCGAAGCAGAATAGCCTAGTTTTTCCTGTAAATCATTTGAAACCTGATTGTAGACAGCATCTGTAAAATAGGAAAAAACAGATGAAGCAGTTTCAGAGGAGGTAATGTTGGCAGTTTGAATGCGGCTGTACACATCGTCTGCAAGTGCTTCGTCCATTTGATTCTTTGTGATAAAATCCTGTTCGCACATTTTCTCAAGAACAATTTCTCGGCGGGTTGCATTGTCCTGTGGATGTGTGATTGGATTATATCGTGATGGGTTTGAGGTTGTCGCAGCCAAAACGGCACATTCTGATAAAGTCAATTCCCATACATCTTTGCCAAAATAGCGGTGGGAGGCAGTTTGAACACCGAGACAGCCACTGCCAAGATTGATCGTGTTCAGATAATATTCCAGAATCGTTTCTTTGCTTTCAAGCTTATTTTCTAGTTTTCTTGCCAGATATTGCTCTTGAATTTTGCGGCGCAGTTTGTCTGAAAAGTTTGCCTCAAAACCACCCTGTAGGACATTATTTTTGATGAGTTGCTGGGTGATGGTGCTAGCACCTTCTGAAAAGCGTCCACTGGTAAGACCAACATAGGCTGCACGCAAAATTCCTTTGAGATCGACACCGTTGTGCTCGTAAAAGCGGCTGTCTTCAATTGCGACAAATGCATGGACAAGATCATCTGGAAGCTGATCGTAGCTAACCTCCTCACGGTTACTTCCCTCTGTGACAAGAGTTTGCATCAAATTGCCATCTGCATCATAGATCTGTGAGGCATAACCCTGTGGCTGCGCATCGAGTATATCAAGAGATGGCGCAGCGGCGATGGCACCGCGCACAAAGCCGATACCGATTGCAAAGCCGACACAGCAAACAATAATAAATGCAGCGAGAGCGCATTTTAAAAGAAAAACGAGATGGTGGCGTCTGGCTTGAGTTTTGGTGCCGAGAAGACCGTCCAGCTCTTTTTTTATGGATTCATTGCCAAAAATCATAAGTTGGGCCTTTCTGTGGGTAGTACTACTGTTACTTACGAATTGCTTCGTTACTTCGTAACTTTCGCAATTCTAAAAACATTCGAATTCGCTGATTTTCTTCGAAAATCGCTGCATCCTCATGTTTTTGCGGGTCTCAAGGTCGTAGCCTTTCATGCAAGCATGATCAGCTTGTGACTTTGAAACCCTAGTATCAGTATACCAAAAATGGGAGAAAATTACCAGAAAAAAAGCAAAGCTTTACAGAACCCCAAAAATAGGATACACTAGATACACGATAAAAAACGAAGGGGATTAGGTAAAGAAGATGGCAGAAGCCTATAAGACAGTTTATATTGGAAATTCAGCAGAGATTGTGGAGAAAAAATCCAGATTTATCGCAAATTTTGAGCATGTGGAATCAGAGGAGGAGGTGCTTGCCTATATCGAGTCAATTCGAAAAAAATATTGGGATGCAAGACACAATTGTTATGCGTACTGTATCGGAAAAAAGCAGGAGCTAAAGAGGTGCAGCGATGACGGAGAGCCATCGCAGACAGCAGGAAAGCCGATGCTTGATGTGTTAACTGGTGCAGGGCTGTGTGATACAGTTGCCGTTGTCACTCGATATTTTGGTGGAACCTTACTTGGCACTGGTGGTTTGGTCCGCGCTTACACAGCAGCGACAAAGGCTGGCATGGAGGCAAGTGAGGTCATTGAAAAGATACCGGCTGTACAGTTTTTGGTCAGAGTAACCTACAATCAGATAGGAACGCTTTTGTATCTGATTGGACAAAAAGGGTATAGTCAGCTTGATAGCGACTATGCAGAGGATGTGACAGTTCGTTTTTTGGTTCCGCAAAGTGAGAAAGAGGCGATGGAAAAGCAGCTTCTTGAGAGCTTTCAGGGCAGTGCGAAGACGCAGATTGACGACTTTGGCTACTATGCAAAGAATGGAAAAGAATTACTTTTGTTTGAGGAGAAAAATTCATGATAACCTGTGCAATGTGTGATGATGATCTGCCATTTGCTGAGCAGCTTAGAAGTCTTGTAATGGCTTATGCAAAAAAAAGGCGAGTGGAGCTGCAGGCTGAAACATTTGCATCTGCGGAGGAACTTTTAGAAGAAATTGAAAACGGTGCAGGCTTTGAAATATTGTTTCTTGATATTGAGATGCGAAAAATGGACGGAATCGAACTTGGAAAAAAGCTTCGTGAAAGTTCATACCAGACACTTATTATATATGTTTCTGGTTATGATCAGTATATGCGCCAGCTGTTTGAAGCGGAGCCATTTCGTTTTTTATCAAAGCCGTTAAAGCAAGAAGAACTTGAGAATGTGTTAGATAAGGCGTTTGAGCGAATCAGCCGTTTTCACAGAGAGTTGTTTACGATTCGTTTTGGAAAAAACGTGGTTAATCTTCTTTGCCGAGATATTGTATATCTGGAAAGCAATAAGCGGAAAGTAATTGTTCATACTGTGCGAGGTGAATATGAGTATTACCATAAGCTTGATGAGGCTGAGGAGGAGCTTTTAGCAATCAGTGCAGATTTTGTACGGATTCACAAGGCTTATCTTGTTAATATGGAGCACGTTGAAGCCTTTCAGTATGAAAAGCTTGCTCTTAGAGATGGTACAATTTTAAGTATAAGTGAGGCACACCGCGCTAATGTGCGCAGCCGCTTCTGGGAATGGGGTTCTGAGTAAGAACAAACATTGAGAGGGATCGAAACATGACAGATTTATTGCTTGTATTATTGATCAATTTTTTTGCATTATATACGACATCACAATATCTTGCAGTTTTGAAAAAAGAAGAACAGAAAAAAAATTGGCGCTGCCTTTTGCCGCATTTTCTTTTATGGTGTGTGTTAAATCTGTGCTGTTTGATTCTGATTCGTACAAAAGGGGTTCTAAGTTTATTTAGTGCAGCAGTTGCTGCGATTATTTTACTGTTCGAGACAATTTTTGCGTTCCAGAAGGAAGAAGCCTGGAAGGAAAAGACAAGGCGAAGGGAATATATGACAGGCCGTCAGCTTCAGTACTATGCAAAGCAGTATGAGGCTCTTTCTCATTTTCAGGAAACCATGAGAAAGGAGCGTCATGAGCGAAAAAACCGCAATATGGAGCTTTTGATGCTTGCTGAAAAAGGAGATTTCAATTCTTTAATTTGCCGCTTGAAGGAAGAGCAAAGTCTTATGACACCGCATGCATCAACAACAGGAAATAGAACAGTAGATGCGGTACTTGGCTTTGAAAAGGCCGTGGCAAGAGAAAAAAAGATTGAAGTGGAAGAATCGATTTCCATTCCAAGAGAAATGGAGGTGGCAGATTCTGTATTATGCGGTGTTCTTGGAAATGCGCTTGATAATGCAATTGAAGCATGTGACAGAGTAAGTGAGAAGGAACGTCTTGTGAAGATTTTTATGAAGGTTGAACGAAAAAATCTTTTTATTGAAATTAAAAATCGCTATGACGGTACTATTTTTGAAGCGCAGGATGGACGCCTTATAAGCCGTAAAGATAATCCACAGGAGCATGGAATGGGTCTTCGCATCATGCATGAACTTTTAGAACATGCAGACGGTAATGTTGAGACAATGTGGGATGAGCAGATATTTACACTAAGAGTGATGATTTATCATGTGATTTAGAATTTAATGGTTACAAAAATATCTGGCAAAAATGACAGCAAAAAAAATACTAATCATTTTTGTGGTAGCATAAGAAAAACGAAGATGAAAGGAGGATTAGATGTGGACAGTATCGAAGTTTATGTTTGGCTCATCGTATTTATCGTATTGACAGCGATTGAGATGGCAACATTTCAGCTTGTAACCATTTGGTTTGCTGTCGGTGCCGTTGCAGCATTTATTACTTCACTGTTTTCGACATCGTTAGAAATTCAGCTTATTGTTTTTTTAGCTGTGTCGATGCTGTTATTGATTTTGGTTCGTCCTATTGCCGGACGCTTTCTTCAGACAAAGACAGTCAAGACAAATGTCGATAGTTTAATTGGAGATTATGCAACGGTTACGGCTCGAATACATAATCAGGAAGGCTTTGGAAAAGCTGTAATTCGTGGTCAGGAGTGGACAGCTGCTGCCGAGAAGGATGACGAAATTATCGAGGCAGGCAGTCATGTTGTTGTCACAGGAATACGAGGAGTCAAACTGATCGTTGCAAAGATTGAGCCGTCAGGGACAACACAGTAAAATAGTTAAAAGCATAAGCAGTGTATCATTTAAGAGAAAAGGAGTGTATGAGTATGTTAGCAGCATCAATTATTAGTCCTCAATTTATTGCAGGCGTTATTATTGTCATTGTTATTTTATGTATCATTGGTTCATGTATCCGTATTGTGCCACAGGCACATGCCGTTATCGTAGAGCGTTTAGGCGGTTATCTTACGACATGGTCGGTCGGTGTTCATATCAAGATGCCATTTGTTGATCACGTTGCAAGAAACGTTATCTTAAAGGAACAGGTTGTAGACTTTGATCCGCAGCCGGTTATTACAAAGGATAATGTTACAATGCTTATTGATACAGTTGTATTTTATCAGATTACAGATCCAAAGCTTTATGCATATGGTGTGGAAAATCCGCTGATGGCAATTGAAAATCTGACAGCAACGACAC